>JBKJRG010000739.1:0-2884 GCA_046594805.1 Opitutaceae bacterium
CTCTCGTGTTCGGCGGTCTCGTTGGGATCGGCACGGTGCTCGTCGCCCTCCAACGTCCGTCGCGCGTTGCCGCGCAGTCTCAGATGAGTCCGACCTATACTTCGGCTCAAGCCGCGCTGGGGAAATCCGCCGAGAGTCTCTTCACCTATATGAGTACTATGATGCCACCCGCCCATCCGGGCGGGCTTGGCCCCGACACGTATGCCCAAGTCCTCGGCTACCTGCTCCAGGAAAACGGCGTGCGGCCGGGCAGCCGGGAGCTGCCGTCCGATCCCGACGCGCTCAAGGCGATGGTTCTGCCAGCGGCGCGTCGGTATGGGAGCGGAGGGCTCTCGCCAGGAATTCCGCTGCCGCCTGGGCTGGTAAGGATCAATCCGCTCGACACGATCACATCTGTCACGGATGCCGTCCTGAATAGTCCTCCCACGGGCGATTGGCTGAACTGGCGGCGAACCTACGACGCGCAGGGCTTCAGCCCTCTGAAACAGATCACCCGAGCCAACGTGAACAATCTTCGCGTCGCCTGGACGTGGTCGCTGCCGAACGGTCCGAACGAGGCGACGCCGCTGGTTCACGACGGCGTGCTGTTCGTGCAGAGTTATGGAGACAAGCTCCAGGCGATCGACGCTGCCAGCGGAGACCTGCTCTGGCAATACACAAGAAAGCTTCCGAAAGGTTCACCGGTCAGCGATCGGTTCAGGAACATTTCCATCTATGGCGACCGCCTCTTCATGCCGACGTCAGACTCCCATATCGTCGCGCTCGACATTAAGACCGGGACGGTCGTCTGGGACCATGCAGCCGGCAATTCCAAGGAAGGATCCAACCTAACCGGCGGGCCGCTGGTGGCCAAAGGTAAGGTGATGGTGGGAACCGCCGGGCAGACCCCCGGAGGCCAGTACATCGTCGCGCTCGATGCCAACACGGGGCAGGAAGCGTGGCGCTTCTACACCATTGCGAAACCGGGCGAGCACGGCGGCAACAGTTGGAACGGCCTGCCGCTCGAGAAGCGCAACGGCGCGGGGGTGTGGGTGGCCGGCACCTACGATCCCACCCTGAACCTCGCGTTCTTTGGAACGGGGAACACCTATGACACGGGGCCGCTCCGCAATCTCGTGCACGAGTCCGGCATCACGAATGACGGTCTCTACACGGAGTCCACCATCGCGATCAACCCGGACACCGGCAAGGTCGTCTGGTACTTCCAGCACCTCCCGAACGATCAATGGAATATGGATTGGGCGTTTGAACGGCAGGTGGTCAAGCTTCCCGTCAACGGCGTGACAAGGAGCGTCGTCGTCACCAGCGGCAAGCAGGCGATTGTCGATGCGCTGGATGCGGAAACCGGCAAGTACGTGTTCTCGATGGATCTGGGTCTGCAGAACATCGTGACGGCGATCGATCCCAACACCGGCGCGAAAACGATCGACGCGAAGCTCGTTCCGGGGGACGGCGAAATAAAGATGGTCTGCCCGCACCAAAACGCCGCCCGGTCGTGGATCCCCACGTCCTACAACCCTGCCACGAAGGTCCTCTTCATACCGATGAACGAGGCGTGCATGGACCTGACGCCGGTGGCTCCCGGCGAACACGGCGATCTTTCCACGGGCGTGCGGTGGACCTTGCGTCCCCGTCCCGGCAGTGACGGCAAGTACGGGCGGCTCGAAGCCATCAACCTCGAGACGAAGAAAGTCGTCTGGGTCGAGCGCCAGCGCGCGCCGCAGACCACGGGCGCGCTCGCCACGTCAGGCGGCATCGTCTTCGCCGGTGCCCTGGACCGTGGCTTTGCGGCGTACGACGATGCGACAGGTAAGGAACTGTGGAAAACGCGCCTCAACGACGTGCCAAGCTCCGCCCCGATCAGCTACATGGTCAACGGGAAACAGTATGTGGCCATGGTGGTGGGCAACGGTAGCCCGCAGGCTGTCACGTTCCAGGGGCTGGTGCCCGAGATCCGGAATCCGCCTCAAACGGGGTTACGGAGGGGGAGGCGGCAATGCGTGTTTTTAGCATCTTGAGCATGTTGTCATTGCTGATGTTGCAGGCATCTTTAGGCTTTAGTCAGATTAGTCAGACGAAAGCCATTCGATTTGGAAAGTTGGTGGATGGCTCCGGCAAAGTACTGACGAACGCCATTGTCGTCGTTGAAGGCGACCGCATCAAGAGTGTCAGTACGTCGGAGTCGTCGATCCCCGCAAATGTTGAAGTCATCGACCTGTCCCGATACACCGGCATTCCGGGCCTGATCGACGTGCACATGCATCTGGCAGGAACCCATGGAGGGACTGGTTCTGGTCGGGTTCCAAACCAGGTACTGTTGCGATCTCCCGTCATTGACATGTTCCTGTCACAAGGAGCCGCGCGGAAGGTGCTCGAAATTGGTATCACGACGGTCCGAGACCTGGGGGCCTATCAATTTACGGACATCGCGATGCGCGACCTTATCAATATGGGAGCCATGGTGGGACCGCGGATGTTTGTCTCCGGGCCCGGCCTGCGGACGAGCTCGGCTTTGGGTGTCGCGGTTCCTGAGGCCACAGCGGATGGACCTGTCGAAGTTACGCGTGTCGTACGTCGTTTGATTGCTGCCGGTGTGGATAACATCAAGGTCTTTGGATCCATAGGGCCCGTGCCAGACAGGGGGTGCCCAACCGCCAGCTTCACCCAGAGTGCGGCGTTCACATACGATGAGCTGAAAGCGGCGGTGGACACCGCGCACAGCCTCGGCAAAAAGATCGCAGTCCATTCTCTTGGCCCAGATGGGGCGCGCGATGCGGTCCGTGCCGGCGCCGACTCCATCGAACACGGACTCGACATGGATGATGCCACTCTGGCGGAAATGGCGCGACGGGGGACCTTCTATGTCCCGACGATCTATAACAAC
>JBKJRG010000579.1:0-2688 GCA_046594805.1 Opitutaceae bacterium
AGGATGCCCAGACCGATGCCGTGGCCATCGCCGCCGGCCAGACCGTGCAGCACGATTTCAACCTCACCGTCGGGCGCGGCCGGCCGGCCATGGACCGGAGCGGATCAGTCGTGCAACTCGAGAAATTTGTCGTCGAAACCTCGAAGGAGATGGATGCCGCAGCGATCGCAATCAACGAGCAGCGCTTCGCGGGCAACATCGTCAATGTCGTCTCGGCCGACGAATTTGGCGCCGTGGTCGAGGGCAACGCCGGCGACTTCCTGAAGTTTCTGCCCGGCATCACGGTCGATACGGGTGGCGGCGACATGCGGACGATTTCGATGAACGGCGTGCCCTCCAACTACGTGCCCATCACGGTGGGCGGCTTCAGTCTCGCGAGCGCCGCCTCGTCCGGCACCTCGCGGAGTGTGGAGCTGGAGCAAACCTCGGTGAACAACATTGCGCGCTTCGAGGTGCACCATTCCCCCACCCCCGAGTCCCCCGGCTCGGCGCTCGCCGGCTCGATCAACATGGTTCCGCGCAGCGCATTCGAGCGCGCGCGGCCAGTTTTCACTTCGACCTTTTTCCTGATGATGAAGGATAATTACAAGGACTGGAAGAAGACCCCGGGCCCGCGCGTCACGCCCACGCGCAAGATCAAACCGGGCTTCGACTTCTCCTGGGTTGTGCCGGTGAACAAGCGCTTCGGCTTCACCGTCTCGGGCGCGCACAGCAACCAGTACACGAGCGAGGACTATTCGCAGATCACCTGGCGCGGGGTGAGCGCGACCACGAATGGCACCACGTTTCCCGACACTACGGTGGATAAACCCTACGTGAGCGACTACGCGGTGCAGGATGCGAACAAGTTCAGCAAGCGCACCTCGTTTGGTTTCACCGCGGACTACAAGCTCGCGCGCAACGACCGCCTTTCATTCTCGTTCCAGTGGGCGTTCTTCGATGCCGAGCTCAGCAACCGCCTGCTGGCGTTCGCGGTGAACAGCGTTGCGCCGGGCAATTTCGACACGACCTACACCCATGGCGCGGCGGGCGCCGGCCAGATTCGACTCAACAATGGCGGCATGCGCCAGAAGTCAGGCACGACCTACACGCCGACCCTCACCTACCGGCATGACGGGCCAATCTGGAGGGCAGAGGCGGGCGTGGGAAACTCGCGCGCGAGCAACCACTATCGCGACGATTATCGCGGGTTCTTCAACAGCTCCCAGGCCACGCGCTCCGGCGTGACGGTCAATTTCGACGACAATTTCTACCTCCGCCCGGGCCGCATCTCGGTGACCGACGCCACGGGTCGTCCAGTCGATCCCTACGACCTCGCGAACTACTCGATCACCTCCGCCAGCCTGGGCTACCAGGAATCGTCCGACCTCCAGCGCACCGCCTTCGGCAATCTCCGCCGCGACTTCGACCTGCGCGGGATCCCCCTGGCGCTCAAAGCCGGGCTGGAAATGAAACAATCGGTCCGCGACATTCGGAAGCACTCGCCCTCGTGGAGCTTTGTCGGCGCCGACAACCGCGCCAGCACGACGCCGGTCGGCAACGATGACAGCGCGGCGGTCGTGCTCGACCCCACCTTCTCCCAGCGCATCGCCCCCTATGGGTTCGGCCGGATTCAGTGGGTGCAACAGGAGGCGCTCTACAACCTCTTCAAGGCACAGCCGAATTATTTTTCCCTCAACACACCCAACAGCGCGTACCGCTCGCTCATCGATCAGTCGAAATTCTCCCAGGAAATCATCTCGTCGGCGTATGTGCGCAGCGACATTGCCTTCTTCGAGCGCCGATTGAAATTCGTCGGCGGATTGCGCGCCGAGCAGACGAACGTCAAGGCCGAGGGCCCCCTGAATGATCCGACGCTGAATTTCCAGCGGGACGCCAGCGGCCGCGTGATCGACGGCAACCCTGCGCTGGCCGGTGTCCAGACGGTGCCAATCCATACCGATGCGCTGGCCGCATCCCGGCTCACCTACCTCGACCGCGGCTATCGTGCCGAGAAGGAGTATTTGCGGTATTATCCGAACATCAACGCGAGCTACAACGTGCGGGAGAACCTCATCGCCCGCGCGTCCTGGTACATGTCGATCGGCCGGCCGAACTTCGATCAATACTCCGGCGGCGTGACGCTCCCTAACACCGAGGCGTTGCCCTCTACCAGCAACGTAATCCAGGTCAGCAATGTCGCGATCAAGCCCTGGAGCGCGCGCACCACGAAGGTGCGGGTCGAATATTATTTCCAGCGCGTCGGCGTGATGTCGATCGGGGCGTTTCGCCGCGACTTCAAGAATTTCTTCGGCACCACCCGGTTCGCCCCCACGGCGGAATTCCTGCAACTCTACAATCTGGATCCGGACGAGTACGGCCCCTATGAGGTCTCGACCAATCACAACCTCCGGACCGGCGTCCGGATGACCGGGCTGGAATTCGACTACAAGCAGGCCCTCACTTTCCTGCCCCCGTGGGCCCGGGGCGTGCAGGTGTTCGCCAACGCGAGCGCGCAGCGCGCCACGGGCGAGGCGACCGCCAACTTCCAGGGTTATGTGCCGCGCAGCGGCAGCTGGGGCATCAGTCTCTCGCGCCCGAAATTCAACCTGAAGCTGAATTGGAATTATCGCAGCCCGGCCCGGCTGGGCGTGATTTCTGCGGGCGGCCACGGCAGCGAGGCCGGCACCTACGAATGGCGCTCGAAAA
>JBKJRG010000792.1:0-4533 GCA_046594805.1 Opitutaceae bacterium
ATAATCACATTCCCTGCGCGACGGCGTGCCGGCAAGCGGCAGCCCTACCACCATGCAAAATCGCGGTGGTAATCGGCGGCCCGGTAGCCTGGGGTGGGGCTCGCTCTCCGAGCGGGCCTGGGTCGCTGGTTGAATCGCGTTCACCGCGGGACCACGCTGGAACCCAGGCCGGTTCGGAGAACCGGCCCCACCTCGGAAAAGATTTCCGCTTACTTCCCCACCGCGAAAATGTGGGTGTGGGTCGTGACGTAGAGCACGTCGTTCGCCACCACGGGCGTGCAATACACCGGCGTGTAGAAATCGATTTTGCCGATGAGCTGCTTGGTGCGGCCCGCCTTCAGGATCACGAGCTCACCATCCTCGTTGCCACAGTAGACTTTGCCGTCGGCGACCAAAGTGGAGGACCAGATGCGGCTGTTGGTCGCGTGCATCCATACCTGCTTGCCGGTCTTGGCGTCGATGCAGTGGATGTTGCCGTTGTATTCCGCCTGGTAAATCAAGTCCCCATCCACGCTCGGGGTGGAGATGGTCCGACCGACGTCCTTGTTCACCCAAACCGGTTTGCCGGTGATGTCTCCGGTCGCCGTCAGGTCGATGCAACTCACCATGCCTACGCCGTCGCCATGCTCGGGATCCTGTCCGATGGCCATGTACGCGCGCTCGTTCTGC
The DNA here is from genome assembly GCA_046594805.1 of Opitutaceae bacterium. Classification (GTDB taxonomy): domain Bacteria; phylum Verrucomicrobiota; class Verrucomicrobiia; order Opitutales; family Opitutaceae; genus ER46. The sequence goes on from JBKJRG010000792.1 coordinate 670, forward strand.
ACGACCACGGTGGCGATGATTTCGCTGGGGCCGTCATGCGTCGCGTACTTGATGGGAGAACCGCCCTTTTTTCGGTATTCCGGCGGGTTGGCGTCGTAGCGGAACAGCTCCTTCAGCGCCGGGAAGCCGTCCTTGTGCTGATAGGGCTCGAGGTCGAAACCGTAACAAAGACCATCGCCGCCGCCCCAGACGATCATCGGCTTGCCCTTGACCGTCGTGTAGGCCGGCGAACTCCAGCTGGCGTGCAGCACGCTCTTGGAAACGCCGGAGGCTTCCTCAGCGAGGACCTTGCCGGTGTTCTTATCGAGTGAAATGAGCGCGGGGGCGAAAGGCGCCGGGATGTTGAGGTGCGACCAGTCGACGCCGTTGGACGTGGCGACGAAAAGTTTGTCGCCAATGATGACGGGCGAGCAGCTCGAGACGTTGTGCGGGAAGATGCCCATCTCCGTGCGCACATCGTTAATCCAGAGGATGTCGGCGCTCTTGTCCGTCACGACGATCGGTTTGCCCTCGGTGGCGGAAAATTTCGCCTCGTCCTTGAAGGGACCGTCGTTGCCGTTGGCCATGCCCTTGACGTCGAAGCAAACGATCTCGCCGCGGTTCGTGACCACATACCCGCGATCGCCCTCGATCGCGGCCGAGGAGCAGAGCCCCACGAACTCCCAGTCGCTTACCTTGCCCGCGCCCACCTTGGGGATGACGAGCTGCCAGAGGAAATCGCCGGTCTTCTCGTCGAAACACATCAGGATGCCACGGTCGCCCGTCTGGGCGGGATCGCGCGGAGATTCGTTATTGGTGCCGACATAGACGCGGCCGCCCGCGACCACCGGGCTGCCGTAGGTCTGGGAGCCGAGCTTGCCGATCCAGCGGATATTCTTGGTCGACTTCGGGTCGACCGTTTCGCTCTTGGGGAGGAATTTGCCGCTGGAGATGTCGTCGGGGATTCCCTTGGCCGAGGTGACCATGTTGCGGGAGGGCGTGCCGCCCCACATGGGCCAGTCGCCGGCGTGGGCTTGCGGTGCGGCGAGCAGTGCGCCCAGTGAAAGGAGTAGCGGCAGGCGTCCCTGCCTGCCGGGATTGTCGTGGCACCGGCTTCCAGCCGGTGGATTCGGAACACTGCGGCTGGAAGCCGCAGCCACTCGGCAGGCACCGAGGCCTGCCGCTACGCTGCGAGAAAGGATGCGATATTTACTCATTGGCGGTGATGGAAAGATTATCGATGAACACGCGCTTCAGGCTTTGCGGGGAAAAGGCGAAGACGCCGGGCGCGCCTTGCTCGTGCAGTTTATCCTGGCGGACTTCAATCGTCCACTTGTCGGGTTCGGGTTGAGCCTTCTCCCACACCTTCGCGCGGACGAAACCGCCGGGACCGCTGGGATCGCGGTCGACCCGCGTTTTCAGGTGGTACCAGGTGTTGGGCTGCGCGTCGAAGGGCACCGAGGCTTTCAAGCGCTCGTGATTGCTGGTGACCTCCAGGATGCGGCTGTTCGCCGCGAGGGTGATCAGGTAGCGCTGGTTGACCAGCCCCACCGACGACATCACGCGACGCGTTCCGTCCGTCATCACGTCGGCCTCGATGGAGTAGTTCTTCATTTCCGGCCGGCCGACGAAGTTCATCGTCCGCTGGAACAGGATCACGTCGAGCCGGTTGGCGGCGACTTTGCTGCCGTCTTTCTCGAGCACGTGCCATTTCACCCGCGCGCCGAGCCAGGCGAGCGGCGGGAAGCCCACGTCCTCGCTGAGTTCGTTCTTCTGGCCGAGCGGCAGGGCGTCGAAATTCTCCTTGTAGCCGGGGCCGGCGACGATGCGGCCGCGGGTCGCGCCGATCAGGTTGTTCCATTTCACCTGCAGTTGCCCGGCGGACATCTTGGCGTTCGGGCCGGCCTTGAGCACGTTCCCGGCAATCTCGGCATCGACTTCCGACTTCACCAGCGCGGTGGGCGGGATGAATTTGGCGAAGGTGGCTTCGCTGCCGAGCGCGCGGACCCGGCGGCCGCTGGCGTCGAGGCCATATACGGTGAAGGTCTGCGACTGGCCGGGCGCGAGGGCGAACTCCGCCGGCACGACTTGCAACTGGGTGATCGGCTCCTTGGAAGGCGCGGTCGGGGCAACGGCAACCGAGGCGGGTAGGGGGGCCGCGCCGGTCTTCGGGCCGAAACAATGCAAGGCCTCCTTGGTGAAAATGAAGACGGCATCGCCGTAGAAGGCCGGGGCGCCGAGGCACGGCGCACCCATTTGGTTGACCGAGAGAATTTGCGCCTTGTCGCCGCCGTCCTTGATGACGTGCACCGTGCCGTGCAGCATCGGCACGTAGAGCTTGCCGTCCGCGTAGGACGGCGAGGCATGGAGTTGATCCGGCGCCAGTTTCTCGCTCCAAATCGTTTGGCCAGTGTTGGCGTCGACGCACACCAGGCTGCCGGTCGCGACGGTGGAATAAACCCGGTTGTTCACCATGATGGGCGAACTGCTGAACGCGACGACGTCGTCATTGCGCCACACCTCGGCCTCGCGACCGAGCACGAGAGGCTTCGTCGGGCCGGTCGGATACTCCGTGGGAATTTTCAGCGAGATCATGCGGCCGTGGCTGGTCGTATCGAGGTTCTCCTTGCCGTGAACGGCGATCAAACGATCCGGGCCCTGCAGGATGACGTCCGCGTTGACGCCCGCGCCAGACAACCGGAACCGCCACACGGGCTCGCCCGTGCGCGCATTGATGCAGACGACGAATCCGCAGCCGGTGCCCTGGTAAAACACGCGCTGGTTGCCGAGATTGGCGTAAACCGGAGTCGCGAACGTGCTGTCGATCGGCTCGATCCCGGGGGTCGAATACCAGCAAAGTTCACCGGTCCGTTTGTCGAAGGCGTAGAATCGATTGCGGGCCGGGCCGTCCGCGCCCCAGTTGGCCGTGATGCCGTCGGTGATGACGAGATCGCCTTCGACGACCAGAGCGCCGGTGCGGCCGTTGGGAAAGGTCAGGCGGCCGAACTCCTCCATCACGGAATGCTCCCAGAGGAGCTTGCCGTCGCGGTTGAGCGCCATCACCTGGCCGCAGGTCGACTCGATGTAAACGTTACCCGTCTCTGGATCCACCACCGGTGCGCCGATCGCGTAGCGGTTGTAGGTGGTGTCGCTGATGTAGTCCCGAAAGCGATGCTCCCAGAGCTTCGCGCCGGTTTTCACATCGAGACAAATCAGTGTCTCCTCGACGTCCGTGGTCTCGCCATAAAACCCGAAGGCATACACCCGGCCGTCGGCAATCACGGGCGCGCCGGCACCCTTTACCTTGTAGGACCAGCGGTGGTTTGGGCCGCCCACCTCGAGTTTGTCCGGGAGCTTGTCGGTCGCCTTGGAGACGCCGGTCTGATCCGGGCCGCGCCAGTTGAGCCAGCCGGAGGCGGCTTGGAGGTGGCAAAAGCCGATACTGGCGGCCACGGCGACAAATGAAGGAACGAATCGAGCTGCGAATCTCATGGGTCCGAAAGGGTGAAGGGCGTGAAGCGTGGGGCGGGAATTTCGAGTTCTAGGGGAGCGGCGGACGGCGGGCAATCCAACGGGTTCACCCTGAACGTGCTTGGAGCAACTGCCCGGGACAAGTTTGGGATAAAGAATTTTCGTTGATCGTATCATCCGCGACGGAATCGAGCGCCGTTGTCAAGACGCGTGGCCCCGGGACGAAGGTGCGGGGCCGGGTGAAGTTTTTTTGGTCGAGGGTGGGGGATGGCTCGTGACAGCGACAGTCTGCACTTACGTATCCATTCAGTCGGCCAGGAATCTCCTCGTGCTTTTGAATACTGAAAGGTGACCCTGTAGGCCAGCTCGCTTGCGAGCGCTTTCCAGAGCGCGCGCAAGCGCGCTGACCTACGT
>JBKJRG010000591.1:0-15239 GCA_046594805.1 Opitutaceae bacterium
CTTTCGTTTTGGCTGTTCAAACGCCTTTACCGTAGGTCAGCGCGCTTGCGCGCGCCAAACCGCGCTCGCAAGCGAGCTGGCCTACATTTACGCGGCCAAAACGAAAGACCGTGCCGGGCGGGCGGGCATTGCCGTTGAGGTGGAGCGGCTTGACCCAAGTCGCTATTTCGAACGTAGGGGCGCAGCAAGTCTGCGCCCTACAACGTCAACTCCGCAATTTCCGCATCCTCCTCTCGCTGGGCGGGGGGCGACGCGATCGAGTTAAGCATAGAAGTGGCAATCCGCTTGATCGGCGGCGCTTTCTCCGTCCCATTAATTAATAACCATCACGAGGAGGCCCTTACGTCGTCCTGGTGGATTTGCCTCCGACCGCCTTCGCATCCCCGACCTGGGCGCGAGTTCTTTTGACCGATCCCTACAGAACCTAACTCCAATGAAACCAACCCAAACCCTGTCAGGACGCTGGTTGATCGCGCTTGCGATTGGCTGGCTTGCGACCGTCGCTGCGACGTTCGCCCAAAGCACCGGCACCATCCAGGGCCGTGTCTTCAACCCCGCGACGCGCCAATATGTGCGTGACGCTGAAGTCCGACTGGAAGGCACAAACCAAGTCACCTACACGACCAACGACGGCTCGTTTCAGTTTGGCAACGTGCCGGTCGGACAAACGACGCTCATGGTTTCCTATACTGGCTACAATACCGAGAAGCAGACCTTCGCGGTGGATGCCGGAAAGACTGCGGTGCGTGAGGTCAATCTCACGACCGCCGCTGACGGGGCCGGGGCGCCGACCAAGGACGGGGTTATTCAATTGCAGGCGTTCACGGTGGCGACTGAACGCGAGGGCAACGCGAAGGCCATCATGGCTCAGCGCCGAAACATGGACATCAGCACGTCGGTGTCTTCGGATATCTTTGGCGAAGTCGCCGATGGCAACGTCGGCGAGTTCCTGAAATATCTTCCCGGCGTGGATCTCGATTACGTCGAGTCCGAGGCGCGTGGGCCACGGCTTGGCGGCATGGACGCACAGTATGTTGGCGTCTCTTTTGACGGGATGCGCACCGCGAGCGCCGATGCGAACCGCGGGGGCGGCGAGTCTTCGCGCGCGACCAGCTTCGAGGGCTTCGCCATCACGGCGATCGAATCGATCGAGATCAGCCGCACCACGAGCGCGGAATCGCCCGCCGACTCACCCGCGGGCACGATCAACATGAAGACCAAGCGCGCCTTCGACCGGAAGGGGCGGCGCTTCAACTACAATTTCGGACTCAACTTCAATGCCGAGGAGTTCACGCTCAAACGCACCGCCGGGCCGAGCGACGGGTTTCACTACAAGTGGCTGCCCAATTACTCCTTCGACTACTCCGAGTCCTTTTTTGGGCAGAAGCTGGGGGTCCTGTTCAGCGCCAGCCATGCGAATTCCTATACGGAGCAATACGAGGTCGATCACTCTTACAATCGCACGCCCAACGCCACGCTCGGCGACACGCGGCCCTTGGTGTTGCGTCAGGTCAATTTCAAGGACGGCAACAAGTTCATCGTGAAGGACTCTTATCTGCTCACCACCGACTGGCGCGTGAGCCGGCACCTGGTCCTGTCGCTAAACGCCCAATACACCTATACCGAGGGCGAGTTTTGGAACCGCAATTTTACTTTTATCGCGGCCAACGACAACGCGAACGTAAACAACGGCCGCAGCACCGTCGGCGGCAACGGCGTCACCAACCTCGTGGCCACGCGCGCCGAAACCGGCCTCGTCAACAATGTCGCTACGTTGAACAATGGCGGCGGCTCGGCCTCCAAGCTCACCTACACACGGTCGCTGTCTCCGAGATTCGAATACAAGCGCGACAACTGGCTGTTCGATGGCGCCATGAATTATTCCCGCTCGGTGAATAATTACGAGTCGCTGGAGCGCGGCTTCTCCAATTCCGAGGGCGGCGGCGTGCCGGCGAGTTTTACCGCCACGCGGCCGAGCGAAGCCTCCTGGGAGTGGACGATCCGCCAGACTTCGGGAGCGGACTGGTTTCCGCTGGGGAACTTCATCAACACCAACATCCGCGATGGTGGCACGCGGGTGAACAACGACGACCGCACCTGGGTCACGGAGCTGTGGGTCGCACAGCTCAATGCCACATGGAATGTTCCGTTCATGGAGCGCTTTCCCACGAAACTGAAATTCGGCGGGCGCTGGGATGAGGAGGATCGCGAGAACAACAACATGTCGGATTGGAACATCTGGTCCTACATCGGGCCGGGTGGAAACACGGTCACCCGCAACCCGACCACCGGTGCGTCGCAGAACGTCACGTTCGGCAACTGGGCGAATCTTGGTTCCGATTTCATCTCTCCGCACCCGTTCGACATGGGCACCACGAATGGCCTCACGATCTTCAACATCAATGGCCAGCAAGGCATGCCGCAGCGCGCCAGCCGTAACACCATTGCCACGCTGTTCCGTGCCCGCCCCGACCAATTCGTTCACATGGGCACGCCGGAGAACTTTTTCGCCACGCACGTGAACAACAAGCGCGACTTCCGCCAGACCGTCGAATCAGCCTTCACCCAGGCGGATGTTCGCGTCACACCCAAGCTGCAAATGCGTTTCGGCATACGCATGGAGGAGACGATCAACGCGTTCACCGAATTCGATCCGCTCACCCGCGCCCAGGTTGCCGCCGCGGGCTACGTGGTGAACGCGCCCGGGACGAATAACGGCCGGGCCGTGGAGTTCGACGGCATACGGTATCAGTTTTTCACGAATCCACGGATCACGCGCGAGTCCTCCTACCGCAATTATTTCCCGTCGGTGATGGGCAAATACCAGATCATGCCCGACCTCGAGTTTCAGGTCGGCTTCAACAAGGCCATCTCCCGGCCTCCGATCGACAACCTCACGGGCTTGTGGAACGTCGACGAGCTGAATGAGCGCGTGAATGCTCCGAATCCCGAGTTGCAGCCGGAATACTCGAAGAATTTTCAAGCGCGCCTTGCGCGCTACTTCAGTGGCCGCTCGCCCGGCTCGCTCGCGATTGCAGTTTCCCAAAACGACATCCGCAATCTGCGTGAGACCTTCGACTTCTCCGCCTCGGAGTTTGGCGTGGATGATCCCGACTTCGCGACTTACACCTTCCGCTCTACCCGCAACAGTGCGGAACGGCGCCGGTTCCGGAATCTCGAGTTCTCCTATAGTCAGACGCTCGGATTCCTGCCCTCTGAATATCTCCGGGGCGTCAACTACAATGTCGCTTATACACGCTCATATGCGAGTCAGCGTCGTAATAACCTGGCCCCTCACCGCCTGACCAGCCGCCTGGGCTACAACTACCGCCGCTTCAACGGCTCTCTCGGCATGGTTTGGCGCGACGATTCGCCCGATGGTATTTATGGGCGCTTTCGGCGTGAAATCACGCAGTTTGACCTGAGCATAAGCTTCCGGGTCAATCGCTGGGCCACGCTCTATGCGGATGGCCGTAATATTACCGGCAGGCCGGCGCTTTGGGGCGATACGCCGCCCGGACTGGTCGAGGGCGAGCAGTTCCACCTGCGCCGGCTCCAGGAGTATGGCGCCAACTGGAAGTTCGGCGTGCGCGGCCAGTTCTAGCTCGCACCGGGGCAGACGGCGAGTGTCTGTCGCTTCGATTGTTTTCCAATCGCCCGCCTGGTTTCAGGCGGGCTTTTTCTTGCCCGCAGTCCGCCGCAGGCTCACTGCGCCTATCCGACGAATGAAGCAGGACCCGGGCGCAGCAAGCCTGCTCCCCATGCTACACCCACGGAACGTTCGACCCCGCGCTGCACCCCCGCCACCGCGATTGACGTTTGGCCACTCGCCGGTGCTCACTGCTGGGCACCGCTTCGACCGCTTCCTCCGGTTGCGGCGACCCCCTTATCCCCCATGACTTCCTGCCACGCTTCATTGCGTCGGTCTCTCCTGCGCATCGTTTTCACCTGCGGCTGGCTCGCGGTCGCCCTGCTCCGCGGCCAATCGTCTCCGACAACCGGCACCGTTCAAGGCCGGATCTATAATCCCGCCATCAGCCAATACGTGACCAACGCCGAGGTGCGCCTCGCGGGCACCAATCAGGTCACCTTCACCGAGAACGACGGCACGTTTCGATTCACGGGTGTGCCCGCGGGCGAGGCGACCGTAACCGTCACTTACTCCGGTTACGAAACCATTCGTGATACGTTTCATCTCGGCGCCGGCGCAGCCGCGGTGCGCGAGATCAACCTGACGAGCACCGTCGCCGCTCCGCCCAAGGCGGGCGGCGTGGTCGAGCTCTCCGCTTTCACCGTGTCGACCGAGCGCGAGGGCAACTCCAAGGCGATCATGGCTCAGCGCCGCAACATGGACATCTCCACCTCGGTCGCCTCCGACATTTTTGGCGATGTGGCCGACGGCAACGTCGGCGAGTTCCTGAAATATCTCCCCGGCGTCGATCTCGATTACGTCGAGTCGCTCGCGCGCGGGCCGCGGCTGGGCGGGATGGACTCGCAATACGTCGGCGTGGCGTTCGACGGCATGCGCATGGCGAGCGCCGACTCCGTCCGCGGCGGCGCCGAAAATTCCCGCGCCTCGAGCTTCGAGGGCTTCGCCATCACCGCGGTCGAGTCGATCGAGATTAGCCGCACCACGAGCGCGGATTCCGACGCCGACTCCCCCGCCGGCACCATCAACATGAAGACGAAGCGCGCCTTCGACCGCAAAGGCCGGCGCTTCAGTTTCACCACCGGCGTGAATTTCAATGCCGAGGAATTCCATATTAACGCGACCCAGGGCCCGAGCGATTCCAAGCACTTGAAATGGCGGCCCAATATCTCGCTCGAGTATTCCGAGGCGTTCCTCAACCAGCGCCTCGGCCTCCTGCTCAGCGTGAGCAGCGCCAATTCCTACACCGAGCAGTATGACATCGACGTCAGTCACAACCGCAACCACACCGCCGCCGATCCCCGGCCGCTCGTGGTGCGGCAGATCAATTTCAAGGACGGGCCGAAATTCATGGCCAAGGAATCGCTGCTGCTGACCGCGGACTTCCGCGCCACGCGAAACCTCGTGCTCTCCCTCAACGCCATCTACTCCTACGCCGGAGGCGAGTTTCACAATCGCAATTTCACCTTCGTCGCCGCCAACGACAATGCCAACGTCAACAATGGCCGCTCGTCCGTCGGTGGCGACGGCCTCCTCACGGTGAGCACCCGCCGCGGCACCGCGAACACCGTCCCCACGCTCAACAATGGCGGCGGATCTTCCACCGAGATCACCTACACGCGCACGTTGACACCGAAATTCGAATACAAGGCCGGCGCCTGGGTCATCGAGGGGGCCGCCGGCTACTCGCAAGCGGCCAATAATTTCGACTCGCTGGAGCGCGGCTATCTGCAAAACGAGGGCGGCGGCGTGCCCAGTGACTGGGAGGCCACGCGGCCCCACCGCGGCTCGTGGGAATGGACCATCCGCCAGACCTCCGGTCCCGACTGGTATAACCTGCGGAACTTCACCGACACCAACACCCGCTCGGGCGGCACGCGCGTCACCAACAACGATCCCACCTGGATTACGGAAATCTGGAGCGGCCAGGCCAACGCGCGGTGGACGCTGCCGTTCCAATTGCTGCCCACGGTGCTGAAGTTTGGGGGCAAGTGGAACGAGGAGAGCCGCGACAACAACAACAAGACCGCCTGGAACATCTGGTCCTACATCGGGCCGGGCGGAAACACGGTGACGACCAATCCGACCAACGGCGCCACCATCAATTCGACGTTTGGCCACTGGGCCAACGTGGGGCCCGAATACGTTTCGCCCCATCCCTTCGACATGGGGACTACGAACGGGCTCACGCTCTACAACATCGGGGGTGTTCAAGGCATGCCGCCCCGCGTGAACCGCAACGAGGTCGCCAATCTGTTTTATGCGCGCCCAGAACTCTTCGTGCACACGGGCACGCCGGAGGATTTCTACACCGCCTTCGTCGTCAACAAGCGCGATTTCCGCCAGACGATCACCGCGGGCTTTGCGCAGGCGGATGTGCGCGTCACCTCGAAATTCCAGCTCCGCTTCGGCGGGCGCCTCGAGCAAACGCGAAATGACCTGGAGGAATTCGATCCGTTGCTCCGCGCGCAGGTGCTCGCGGCCGGCTACGCGGTCAACGCCCCCGGCACCAGCGGCGGGCGGGCGCTGACGCTTCCCGGCATGATGTATCAGTTCATGAGCCAGCCGCGGATCACGCGCACGTCGCAATACCGGAGATTTTTCCCGTCGATCCTCGTGAAATACCAGATTCGCCCGGACTTCGAGTTTCAGGCCGGGTTCAACCGGGCGATTTCCCGCCCGCCGATCAACAGCCTCACGGGGCTGTGGGATGTCGACGAGGTGAATTCGCGGGTGTCGGCCCCTAATCCGAATTTGCAGCCGGAGTTTTCCAAGAATTCGCAGGCGCGGCTCGCTTACTATTTTGGCGGCCGGTCGCCCGGTCAGTTATCGGTGGCCGTGTCGCAAAACGAAATCAGCAACCTGCGGGAAACGTTCGACTACTCGGCCTCGGAATTCGGCGCGGACGATCCCGATTTCGCCAGCTACACCTTCCGCACGACGCGGAATAGCGCGGAGGAACGCCGCTTCCGCAACATGGAGGTCGCCTACAACCAGACGCTCGGCTTCCTCGCTTCGGAAAAACTGCGCGGCATCAACGTCAACCTCGCCTACACGCGCTCTTATGCCAGCCAGCGCCGCAACAACCTCGCGCCGCACCGCCTCACCAGCCGGCTTGGCTACAACTTCCGGCGGTTCAATGGCACGCTCGGCATGGTGTTTCGCGACGCCTCACCCGATGGCGCCTACGGCCTCTACAAGGGAAAGATCACGCAGTTCGACACCACGCTCGGCTGGAAGCTGACGCGGAGCCTGTCGCTTTACGTGCAGGGCCGCAACATCACCGGCGTCCCCGTGTTGTGGTATACAACGCCGGCGGGCACGGTCGAAGGCCGCGACGCGGCCCTGCGCCGGCTGCAGGAATATGGCGCCAACTGGGTCTTCGGCGTGCGCGGGACGTTTTAAACGAGAATGTAGAGGCGCAGTCTGGCTGCGCCCACCCGGTTGCGCCGAAGCCATAAGGGCGCAGCCAGCCTGCGCCCTTTCAGAACCGCGCAGGCGCTGCGACGCGAGAAGCGGTAGCGGTATGGGTAGGGCTGCCGCTTGCCGGCATGCCGTCGCGCGACCAGTGGACCAGGATCCCGGATGGTCGCACATGCCCCGCGCGACGGCGCGGCGGCGAGCGCCGGCCCTGCCATTACACAAACCAGAAATGGTTCGGTGGATGGTCGAGGCCTCCCCCTTTCCACGACCTTGAAGTCCGCACCCTGAACCGCGAGCGTGGCGGCCCCACTGCATGATTGAAACGCCGGCCCAGACTTCGCGCGGCCCATTTTCCACCGGGCCCGCCCTTTTTTTCGGCCTGCTCGTCGTGGTGTTGCTGGCCTATGTGCGCGCGCTGAATGGCCAGTTCGTCTGGGACGACGATGCCCACGTGACGGCGCCGGCGCTGCGTTCCCTGGGCGGCCTGTGGCGCATCTGGTTCGAGGTGGGAGCGACGCAGCAGTATTATCCGCTCCTCCACACCGCATTCTGGCTCGAACATCTGCTCTGGGGCGATGCGCCGCTGGGTTATCATCTCGTCAACGTGACCCTGCACGCCAGTGCGGCGGGAATGTTCGGGCTCGCCTTGCGTCGTCTGGGAGTTCCCGGCGCGACCTGGGCCGCGTTGATTTTTGCCGTGCATCCGGTGCACGTCGAATCGGTCGCCTGGATCAGTGAGCTTAAAAACACGCTCTCGGCGGTCTTTTATCTCGGGGCGCTGCTGCTTTACCTGCGCTTCGATGCCGAGCGCAAACGGTCGCTCTACGGCCTGGCGTTCCTATTGTTCGTGCTGGCGCTCCTGACGAAAACGGTCACGGCAACGCTGCCGGCGGCGCTGTTGGTGATCCAGTGGTGGCGTCGCGGCCGATTGTCCTGGCGAGCGGATGCGGTGCCACTCCTCCCCTGGTTTCTGGTCGGCGCGGTGGCGGGCCTCTTTACCGCGTGGGTGGAGCGCACCCTGATCGGTGCCGAAGGCGTGGTGTTTGAATTGTCGCTGAGTCAGCGCTGCCTGCTGGCGGGCCGTGTCGTTTGGTTTTATCTCGGCAAACTGCTCTGGCCCGCCGACCTCGCGTTCATTTATCCGCGCTGGGCCATTGCGCCCAGTGACCTGCTCCAATGGCTGCCCTTGGCCGGCGCCGCGGTGGTGCTCGCGCTGTTGTGGCGACGCCGAGCGCAACAGCGCGGCCCGCTGGCCGCGCTGTTGCTCTTTGGCGGCACGCTTTTCCCGGTGCTGGGTTTTTTCAACGTCTACCCGTTCCGTTATTCCTTTGTGGCGGATCATTTCCAGTACCTCGCGAGCCTTGCAATCATCGCCGGCGCCGGCGCGGGCCTCGCCTGGGTCGTGGGGCGCTGGCGGCCTTGGGGCCGGGTGGGCGCCGTTACGCTTGTGCTGGCCCTCGGTATCCTGACCGCACGCCAGGCCGCGAGTTTTCGTGATCGGGAAACGCTCTGGCGCACGACGGTCGCCCGCAGTCCGAACGCGACGATGGCCTGGGTGCACTGGGGCGCCGAGCTCGCGCGGCAGGGCCGGCACGAGGAGGCGATCCTGCGATTTACTCGCGCGTTGCAGACAACGATGACGGCGTGGGATGCGGCCGATGCCCACAACAATCTGGGCTGTGAGCTGATGCTCGCCGGGAAATTCCCGGAGGCTCTCGGGCACCTCGAAAAGGCGGTGGCCCTTAACCCGGCGAACGCGGAAGTGCAGAACAACCTGGGTTACACGCTGCGCGGTCTCGGCCGTCGGCCCGAGGCGATCCGGAATTACGAGCGTGCCCTGCAATTGAAGCCGAATTACGCGGACGCCCATAACAACTTGGGCGTGGCCCTCGCCGAATCGGAGCGTCCTGCGGAAGCAGTGACCCATTACGCCCGCGCCCTGGCGCTCGCTCCCGGCCACGCGGACGCGCACCACAACCGGGGCAATGCCCTGCGCATGCTCGGCCGTCTGCCCGAGGCCATCGGCGACTATGAAGCCGCGCTCCGGCAACAGCCGGGGCGGGCCGAGACCCATGACGATCTTGGCGTGGCGCTGCTCGCTGGAGGACGGGTGCCTGAGGCGCTCGCCCAGTTCAGCGAGGCGCTTCGCCTGAAGCCCACGCTTGGTTCGGCCCGGCGTAACCTGGCGGTTGCGCTCGCGGAGAGCGGTCGGCCGGGGGAAGCACTGCCGCATTTTGAGGCGGCGGTGCGCGCTGCGCCGCAGGTCGCGGGGAGTCACCTCGATCTGGGCGCGGCGCTGTCCGTCTTGAATCGCTGGCCGGAGGCGGCGGTCGCTTTCGCCCGCGCCGTGGGGCTGCAGCCGGAGGCGGCGGAGGCGCACCAGAAATTGGCCATGGCCCTCGCGAACACGAATCGAATGGCGGAGGCGGTGACGCACTTCGAGACCGCCCTGCGTCTCGACCCCCGCTCGGCGGAGACCCACACCTATTTCGCGCAGATCCTGCGCGCGCTTGGGCGCGAACGCGAGGCGGCCGAACATCTCGCGCGCGCTGCCGCGCTGCAAAACACGCCGCGGTAATTCCGGCCGATCAATCGCGCGCGAAGGAGCCAGCTCAGCGAGCTGGGCTGGAAATGATCCTGTGGCCCTGTAGGCCAGCTCGCCGAGCTGGCACTAAAACGGTCGGTCACCCCTCAGGCCCCGCTCACTTCCAAGCTTCGTCGAAAAACCCCGCCGCCACGATCTTGCCCGGCCAGCGCGGACCCGGCGCCTCGCGCAAATCGACGATCGCGAAGTCCGGCAGCTTGGGCACCTGGAGCGCGTTCGTGCCGTAGGCCTCGTCGCGGAAGTCGATGCCGCTGTTCAGGACGATGTAGCGCTGCTGCGTGCTCAGCGGATTCGGAAACACAAGGACCGGCGCGTGATGCGCCGCATCGTAACGCTTGCCGCGGAAGGTGAGCTGCCGCGCATCCCACGCGAGCGGGGTTTTTCCGCTCGCGAGAATTTTCGCGATGAGGGCGTTCGATGAGGCGTCGCCCCAGAGAATCAGGTGCTTGCTGGCGATGTCTTCCGCCGTGACGGCGGTGTCGTCCTTCACCGGCAGTTCGGCGCGGAACAGGTCGCGCCACATTTTCGTCGCGTGCGCGAACTCGGCGGCGCTCCAGGCGCGGACTTTCTCGTTCAATGGCTGGCCGGTCGGCCGCACAAAGAGGAACGGCTCCATGAACGCGTCGTCAATCGGACCGCTCAGCCCGGGCATCTTCCGCGTCTGTTTCCGCCAGCGTTCGTCCGTGTAGGTGTGGTCCTTGAAAACCCAGCGGCCGTTTTCCTTCACGAGCCAGTAGTAGGGGAGGATGTCGCCGAGCTTCACGTCCTGTCCGTCGACGGTGAGTTTCACGCCATCCCCGTTTTGCAGGGTCAGGTTGAAAACCACGACGTTCTTGGTCGTCACGTCGACGTCGGCCGGCGACTTGAATTTCGCGTGTACGTCCGCGCGCTCCCATGACTGCTCCAGCTCCATGATCTTGATCCGGCTCGAGGACGGGTAACGCAGCGTATAGGTCGTGAGGTGATCTTCCTCCGGCCAGGGGTTGCGGCCGCGTTCGGCGAGGGCGTCGAGCCGCCGCGCGAGCTCGGCCTTCGATTCCGGATGATACTTGTGCGCGGTCTGGGGTCCGACCAGCCGTTCGAGTTTCAGGCCCTCGGCGGCCATCGCCTTCTCCATGAGCTCCGAGGCGAGCTTCTGCGGATCGAGTTCGCCGGCGTAGGCGATGGTCGGGACATTGCGGAGGTTCGCGGCGTAGCCGGTCGCATCATACCAGCGCCAGAGTTTTTGCTCCCAGTCGGGCCGCGCGGGTTTGCCGGCCGCCAGCGCCTTCGTGTAGACGGGCGTCTCGGCGAAGCCCGCGCCCGGTGACGCCGCCGCCCACAGGTCGGGATAATGCGCCGCCAGGTGCCACGCGCTCGCGCCGCCCATCGAGAAGCCGCGCACGATGATTTTGTTGGCGTCGATCTTGTAGGCGCGGCGCACGGCCTGCATCGCCTCGAAGACATCCACCTCGCCGGCGAACTTCGTCGCGTTGCAGAACCGGCCATAGGGCGTGAGCACGATCCCGGCCTCGGGCACAATCGCGTTTTCGCCCGGGGCCCGCTGCTGCTCGGCGATGAACGCGAGCTCGGTGCGCTTCTCGCCCCGGCCGAGCAGGACGACATCGAGCCGGCGCGCCGGCTGGCCGGTGCGCTTCCAGTCGGGGGGTATCACCAGGGCGTAAGGCTGGATGGAGTCATCGAGCTTGGAGCGATAGCCGCGAATAACCTGGCCCGTCGCCTCGGTCCACGGCGCCGCTCCCGCGCGCAGTTGGGCCACGCGTTCGCGCCCGAGCGCGAGCAGCTTCCGCGCCGTGTCGACCTGCTTCAGGTCAAAGAATTCATCGTAACGCAACGGCCAGTCGACGGCCTTGTGCAACACCTCGACGTCGGGCACCAGGGTGTTGAGGCGTGGATTTTTTGCCAGTTCGCGAGTGAGCGCATCGATGTCGGTGCGCAGAGCCGCCACGCCCGCGGTCAACTCAGCGCGGTCCTTTTCAGCGATGGCGATGCCCGCGGGCGGGAGCCGCTTGGCCGGCGGGGGTGGCGTCTGGTCCGCGGCAAAACTGTGCAGGGCCAGGCCGCCAAGGATGAGTGCGAGGCCGGGGATTCGGGCGCGAGCGAGAGAGTTCATCGGGCGACCGGAACCGTCCGCATTCGTCGCGGGGAAGGCAAATCTGTTGAGCGATGTCCAGGTGGGGCTGGCCTCCGAGCCGGCCTGGGTTGTTGGGCGATATGCGGCTGCAGCGGGAAGGCGCACGCTGGAACCCAGGGCGGCTCGGAGAGCCACCCCCACCTACTACTTCACCACCCGCACGCGATACGTGTCGGTATCGCCGATGTAGATCGCGCCATCGGTGTCGACGAAAACACCATGGGGCCGGTTCATCGCACATTTGAGTGGGTCGCCTTCGGGTCCGTCACCGCGGGTGCCGTTGCCGGCGGCCAGCGCAATGGTGCCGTTCTTCGGATCGAATACCCGGATCACATGATTCTCGGTGTCGACGATGTAGACTTTTCCATCCGGCGCGACGGCGATGCCTTTTGGTCCATTGAGGGTGGCGGTTTTCGCCGGGCCACCGTCGCCCGTGAAACCTTTCGTTCCCGTGCCGGCAATGTGCTGGATCGTGCCGCCTGCAAGGTCGAGCTTGTGCACGGCATTCCCTTCGCGCAGCGCGAGCCAGAGGTTTCCATCGCGATCGCAGTCGAGCGCGCGTGGGCCGGAGACGGGTGTCTCCCCACTGAGGTTCGCCCCATCCGGCGTCGGCTCGCGTTTGCCGTTGCCCACCAGCGTGGTGATCACGCCGGATTTCGGGTCCACCTTGCGGACGCGGTGGTTCCGGACGTCGGCAATGTAGAGATTGCCCGCGCGATCGAAGCTGATGCTGTGCGGGTCGCTCAACTGCGCCCGCGTCGCCGGTCCACCGTCGCCGGAGAATCCCGGCCGCCCCGTCCCCGCGACCGTGGTAATCGTGCCGGTCTTCGGATCGACTTTGCGCACGCTGTGACTGCTCTTCTCGACCCAGTACACGTGGCCCGCGCGATCAAACCGGACTTCATACGGATCGGAGAGCTTGGCCGCGGTCGCCGGGCCGCCATCGCCGGAATAGCCTTTTTCGCCCGTGCCCGCGAATGTCGTGATCTTGCCGTCGCGCGCGAGCCGGCGGATGCGATGGTTTGCCGTGTCGCAGATGTAGAGTGCGCCATCGGGCCCGCGCGCGATGCCGCCGGGATCGGCGAGCTGGGCAGACGTGCCCGGACCATTGTCACCGGCCGATCCTTTCGTGCCGTTGCCGGCGACGGTGGAGATGGTGGCGGGGGAGAGATCGATTCCCAACACGAGCAGTATCAGCGGAAGAATGGGGAGGCGCATGCAACAAGTAGGGCGGGTCTGTGACCCGCCATCGAATCTTTTTTTTACGCAGGGCGGGTCAAAGACCCGCCCTACTTCCACTCTTCGTCGAAGAAGCCGGCCTCGACGATCTTACCCGGCCAGCGCGGCCCCGGTGGCGTGCGCAGATCCACGATGGCCCAGTCGGGCAGCTTGGGAGTTTGCAGGGCGTTGTTGCCGTAGCCGTCCGCGCGGAAGTCGATGCCGCTATTCAACACGACATAGCGCGCCGGATTGAGCGGATTCGGGAACACCAGGATCGGCGCATGGTGGGCGGCGGGATACTCCTGGCCGCGGAATGTGAGCGTCTTCGCGTCCCATTGCACGGGCAGTTGCGCCATGATTTTGGCGATGATCGCGTTCGAGGAGGGATCGCCCCAGAGAATGAGGTTCTTGTTGGCGATGTCGTCCGCGCTCACGGATTTGTCGTCCTTCACCGGTGCATCCCCGCGGTAAACGTCGCGCCAGAGATGCCGCGCCGCCGTCAGCTCGCTCTCCACCCACGCGCCGATTTCCGCATTGAGCGGTCGACCGGTGGGGCGGACGAAAAGAAAGGCGCCCATGAAGGCATCATCGACCGGACCGGTCAGGCCCGGGCGTTTTTGCAAGCCGGAGGAGGCACTGCGTTGGCGCCAGGAGTCGCCCTGCCGCGCGAAGCGCACTTCACCGGTTCCCACCTCAAGCCGCTGGCCGTCGAGCTTGACGGCGCGGGGGCGGGTGCCGTTGAACGCGAGCGCGGTCACGTTTTTCGTTTCAGCGTCGAGCGTGCCGTCATCGAGCCGCCGCGCGCGCACGTCCGCGCGCTCCCAATGCCGCTCCAGGCCTTCGACGCGCACCCACGCCGATTCCGGATAACGCAGCGTGTAAGTGGAGAATCGGATTTCGCGCGGCTCGGTCGCGCGGCCGTGCTCGAGGAGTTCTTCCAACCGTCGGGTCAGCGTCTCCTTGGTTTCCGGATGATAGCGGTGTGGCGTCTGTGGACCGATGAAGCGTTCCAGTTTCAGCCCTTCCTGCGCCATGGCCGCTTCCATCAAGTCCGAGGCCTCTTTTTGCCCGTCAAGTTCGCCGGCGTAGGCGAGGGTGGGGACGTTGAATAGATTTCCTGAAATACCGGTGGCCTCGTACTGCCGCCAAAGTTTCTGCTCCCACACCGGACGCTGCTCCCGGTTGGGCGAGCTCGCCTTGGTGAAGATGGGCGTTTCGGCGAAACCGGCGCCCGGCGAAGCGGCGCACCAGAGACCCGGAAAATGCGTCGCCAGATGCCACGCGCTGCCGCCGCCCATGGAGAATCCCGCCACCGCGATGCGCAACGGATCGATGTGATACTGGGCGCGAACGGCCGCGAGGGCCTCAAAAACGTCGACCTCGCCCGCGAACTTGGTCGCGTTGCAGAACCGGCCGTAGGGCACGAGCGTCATCGTATTCTTGGGCGTGAGCTGCGGCGGGCCCGCTTCGCGCTCCGCCAGGAAGGCGAGCTCCGTGCGTTTCTCCCCGCGACCCAGCAGCCACACCATCAGGCGCTGTTCGCTGCTCGCCGGTGTCGTCGTGGTTTCCGGCACGACAAGCCCGTACGGCTGCACGGAGCCGTCGAGCTTCGACCGATAGCCGCGAACGATGAGGCCGGTCGCCGTGAGCCACGGTGCCTGCTTCGCGCGGAGTTGCGCGGTGCGCGCGCGGCCCTCCTCGAGCAGATGCCGCGCGAAGGCGATTTCCTTGGGCGCCATGAATTCGTCGTAGCGCAGCGCCCAGTCGACCGCCTTTTGGAAAATCTCCACGTCAGGCAGCAGCGCGAGCAGCTTTTTCTCAGTCGCGAGCGCGTGCGCCAGCGCATCGATTTCGCCCCGCAACGCGGCGGCACCCGCGGTGAGTTCACCGCGCTCGGTGTCGGTGAGAGTGATGCCGGGAATCGGGATCCGCTTGGGGAGTGGCGGGGAGTTTTGCGCGTGCGCCAGGGAGGCGAGGGCGAGGAGCGCGAGGAGCGTGGGGATAAAGCGCATGGTAAAGTAGGGCGGGTCTGTGACCCGCCCTCGAACACATATTTTCGACTTAAGGGGCGGGTCGGAGACCCCGCCCTGCCAGGGACGCCTGCCGCTTCTTCACACCTTCAGCCCATTCGGCACCATCGGCAGCGATCGCAACCGAACCCCAACCGCATCGAAGATCGCATTGCCGATGGCCGGGGCGATGCCGAC
>JBKJRG010000067.1:0-7328 GCA_046594805.1 Opitutaceae bacterium
CCCTCGCGACCTGGTTCGGGGTGAGTGCGTCGAATCTCTCGACCGTGCTCCCCAACATCGGCCGCTTCGCCAAGCCGAATCTCGGGTTCATGGGGTAGTGGAAATTTACCCGCTCCATGGGTGGGCTAGCTCGGCGGTGAGCGCGGGTCAGGCGCGCACGCGGCGCAGAAAATTTGCCGGCGTGACGGCCGGCACGGGCGCGCGGCGGTAGTCGGAGGTGTTGCGCGTGATAATTACCTGCGCGCCGACGGCCTCAGCGGCGACGGCTTGCATCGCATCTTCGAAATCCCGCATGGGCAGTGCGAGGGCGCGGCGCGCGGCGAGTCCGCTGGCCGGGGCCACCTCCAACGCGCTCAACAAGCCGGCCAAAAATCGCCGGGCGAGCGCGTCGTCGTGGTGGCGGGCCAACATGTAGTGGATGTTGGCCACACTATGCCAGGCGAGGAATCCGGAGCCTTGATGCTGTCGGCACCACTCCAGCACGAGCGACGCCTCTTCGGCAAACGCCTCACGGGGAAACCCGAGGTCCAAAAGCACATCGCTGTCCACCAGACAAATCATGGGGCCGGCTTGAGGTATTTCTTGCGGAGGTATTCAAAGCGGTGGTCGTCGGGGATCGGGGCAATGGGTCGAATACCTTCGGCGCGCCGCTGCTTGAGCCACCGGGCGGCAAAGCCGCCCTCGGGTTCAGACGCTCCACTTTCGGCGAACGTCTTCTCGAAAATCGCCGAGATGCTGGTGCCCTGACGGCGGGCAGCGCGGCGGGCCGCCTGCACGGCGGAGCGCTCCACGGTGAGCGTGAGCTTTTGCTTCATGCACGTGTTGTCGCGAGCGACACGTGTCGAGTCAAGCCGGCGCTGGGCCCCAGCCACCCGATGACTGCCAACTCGCCATCGGCTCGGAAATGGGCGTGATCTACGTGCTGAAGTGCGAACCGTAGTTTTCCGCCTCCAGCGGAAAACTTAAATAACCTTTCGTTAAGTCGCGTCTTGGCGGGCGCTAACGTGCGCGGATTTTATTTTTACCACGGCAATGTTTTTTTCTTCGCAATGACGACAAATCCATCTTGTCGGAATTTGGGACACCCGCATTAAGATAGCGGATGCGTCTCCCGATCGGGCGGTCTCTCGCCGCTGCTCTCACCCTCCTCGTCACCTGCCTGCTGGCGTCCGCGCCGCGGGCTCAGGCCCAACTGGCGCCGCCGGCCCAAAGCTACGTCGCGGCCATCGGCGCCGCGCCACTGAAGGCGCCCGCCACCGCGGACTTTGCGCCCGGCGCGAACTATACTATGGAGGGCTGGGTGTATGCCACCGGGCGCACCCCGTTTGGCTGGCTGATGGGCAAGGCCCTGCCGACCGGCGGCGTGGATCCGTTCCTGAGTTTTGGCATGATGCTGAACAGTGACGGCACCAGGATCACGTTCGTCACCACCACCGGCGCTGCCGGCACTTATCGTGAGATCACCGCGCCATCTGCGCTGCCGCTCCGCACGTGGACGCATGTCGCGGCGGTCCTGGACAGCGGCACAACGCGGCTCCTGGTCAACGGCGCGGTCGTCGCCACCGGCACGGCCGCCGGTGCGCCGGTCTCCGCGCCGAGCATTCCCTTCGGCCTCGGCATGGCCTTTCTCGCCAACGGCGGCACCAACTACAGCGGGTTTCCCGGTTACGCGCGTCAGGTGCGTTTCTGGAACGTCGCGCGAAGCGCGGCGCAGGTTTCCGCTGCACTCGCGGAAACGCTGCCGGCCGACCGCAATGGAATCGTAGCCGCGTGGCCACTCGATGAAACTGGCGGCAGCACCGCCCGCGATCTCAGCGGCAACAATCGTCCGCTCACCGCAAATTCAGGCACGATCAACGCGACGCTGCTCGCCGTGCTCGAGGCGGGCCCTTTCTACGCCTTCACTTCCACCCCCGTCACCGACAACTCGCTGCAACATCTCGACGACGGCCAGCTCATCGACTTCGATTCCGACGGCGACCTCGATCTCGTCCTCGTGCAGACGTTCTCGCCGCCTACCGTACCCGAAACGCGCGCCCGGCTGCGTGCCTTTCGCAATAACAATGGCACGTTCGCGGACGTGACCGACGCGGTGCTCGGCAACGTCACGATGGTGCATCCGCGCCACAGCGCCGTCGGCGACTTCAACGGCGATGGACGGCCCGACCTCCTCTACATTGGCCACGGCACCGACACCCCGCCGTTCCCGGGCGAGCAGTCGAAGCTGCTAATCCAGACTCCAGATGGCCGGCTTGCCGATGAGTCGGGCACGCGGCTGCCTCAGCGCTCCTCCTTCACCCACAACGTCGCAGCCGCCGACATTGATGGCGACGGCGATCTCGATATTTACATGGCGAACGTGAACGGCGGTGCGATCGGGCCCCGCATCTACGTCAACAATGGGGCCGGCGTTTTCACCGAGACGGCAGACCGCCTGCCGACCGACATCGCGAACCGGACCGGCGGCCGCGTGTTCACGGCCTCGTTGCTGGTCGACGTCAATGGCGACAACCGGCCCGACCTCATCCTCGGCGGTGAAAACAGCGCGCCCAACGAACTCCTGCTCAATAACGGCAGCGGCACCTTTGTGCGCAGCGCGGCTTTCACGCTTCCCGCAAAGTTTGGCGGCCCTGATTGGTCAACCGTCGCGCTCGCCACGGCCGACTTCAATGGCGACGGCGCGCCGGATGTGCTGCTCGGCACGACCGGCGGTTCCGAACTACTCGCCGACGGCCGCACGATCAATGGCTACGGCATCGCGGGGCTGCAACTCCTGCTCAATCGCGGCGATGGCACCTTCCACGATGCGACGAGCACGGCCGGATTCACCTGGAGCGCCAACGAACGCTGGGTGGTGTGGACGCGCATCGCCGACCTCGATGGCGACCGCCGGCCGGACATTCTCGCCCAAGTCCGGCTCGTGAACGGCACGGCCGCGCGCGTTTTTCTGAATCGCGGGGCTGGCCAGTTCGTTGACGCGACGGGGGCCTACGGCGTCACGAGAGGCACCTACTTCCTGCCGGCCGATTTCGATCGCGACGGGCGGACTGACATTGTGAGCGGCACGCAAACGGCCGTGACCGTGGCGCGGAACGTGAAGACCATCGACCGCGCGCTCTTCCAAAACACCGCCGACGACGTGGGCCGGATGACCAATCTCTCCGTCCGCACGCAGGCGGGCACCGGCGACCAAACGTTGATCACCGGCTTCGCGCTGAGCGGCACCGGCACGAAATCGCTGCTCGTCCGCGCCATCGGGCCGACTCTTTCGGTCTTCGGGCTCACCGGCACGCTGGCGGATCCATTCATGGAAATCGCCCCGCTCGGCGCGGCGAACATGGCGACGAATGACAACTGGGGCGGCACCGCCGCGCTGAAGGCGTCGTTCGGCAGCGTCGGGGCGTTTCCTCTGAGCATCGATAACAGTCGCGACGCTGCGCTGGTTTTCTCGCCCGGCGCCGGCGCTTACACCGCAAAAGTGACAGGAATCGCCGGTGGCACCGGCCTCGCGCTGGTCGAAGTCTACGACACGGGCACCGGCAACACGCCGCGGCTCACCAATGTTTCCGCCCGCACGCAAGTGGGCACGGGCGGCGATGTGCTCATCGTCGGCTTCGTGGTCAGCGGCAATGTCCCGAAGAAATTTCTCATCCGCGCCGTCGGCCCGACGCTCGGCGTCTTTGGCGTGGGCGGCACGCTCGTCGATCCCGTGCTCGAGCTGCGGCCGCTGGGCAGCAGCACCATCGTCGCCACGAACGACGACTGGCGCGGCACGGCGGCGCTGAAGAGCGCGTTCACGTCCGTGGGCGCGTTCGCCTTCGCCGTCGACGCCAGCAAGGACGCCGCGCTCGCGATCGAACTCCCGCCCGGCGCCTACACCGCCACTGTCACCGGCAAGGCCGGCACAACCGGCGTCGCGCTCGTCGAAGTTTACGAACTGCCATGAGTCGCCTTCCTTTCTCCCCCTCTCTCCTTCTCCCCCTCTTCCTAACCCTTGCGCCTTTCACACTCCGCGCCCAAACCTCCCTTCCACCCACCCCACCGCCACAGGACCGCGTCGCCGCCATCGGTGTCGCTCCGCTCAAGGCCCCGCTCAACGCCGATTTCTCCCCCGGCTCCGCCTTCACGCTCGAGGGTTGGGTTTTCCTCGAAACCTCCAGCCGCTCCGCGTGGCTCATGGGTCAGGGGCTCGGGGCCGGCGGCGTCGACCCGCACCTCTCGCACGCACTTCTGCTCGATGGCACCAATGGCAATCGCCTGCAGTTTGCCGCCTCCACGGGTGCACCCGGCTCCCTACGCAGCATCACGGCCCCGGCTTCGCTCCCGCTCCACACTTGGACGCATGTCGCCGCGATTTTTGAAAATAACGCGCTGCGCCTCGTCATCAACGGCAGCGTCGTCGCGTCCGGCCTAGCGGTGGGCGCGCCGCCCACCTTGCCGCCCGTGCCGTTCAGCCTCGGTATCGCCTTCACGCCCGACGGCCGCACCAACTTCGGCCCCTTCCCCGGCTACCTGCGCCAAGCCCGTTTCTGGCGCGTCGCCCGCACGCCCGCCCAGTTGCTCGCCGCCGCCGCGGAATCGCTCCCGACGGATCGCGCCGGCCTCGTCGCCGCGTGGCCCCTCGACGAAAACGGCGGCCCCGTCGCTCGCGATCTCGGCGACGGCAACCGCTCCCTCACTGTCGTCTCGGCCTTCGCCCAGCCCTGGCTCTCCTCCGTGCGCACCGCGTTCCTGTCCACCTCTCCATTTTTCGCCGCCCCGGTCATTTCTCCGTCCACGGGTCTGACTGTGCTCGACCAAAGCCTCCTCTTCGACATCGATGCCGATGGCGACGCCGACCTGGTGCACCTGCAACTTTCTCCCTCGCTAAGCATTCCCGAAACCCGCGCCGCGCTCCGCCTCTCGCGCAACGACCGCGGCACCTTCACCGACGTGACCGCCGCCGCCCTCGGCGATGTCACCATGGTCCGCCCGAGCGACTATGTCGTCGGCGACTTTAACGGCGACGGCCGCCCCGATCTCCTCATCGCCGGCTTCGGCCTCGACACCCCGCCGTTTCCGGGCGAACAGCTCAAGCTCCTCATCGCCACCGCCGACGGCCGCCTCCGCGACGAATCCCTCCCGCGGCTCCCGCCCCGCCTCACCGTCACGCACGGCGTCTCCGCCGCCGACATCGATGGCGACGGCGATCTAGATATCTACCTCGGCCGCAGCGTCGCGCGCGGCGCTGCGCCGCATTTTTATCTCAACAACGGCTCGGGCACCTTCACCGATGCCGCCGACCGCCTTCCCGCCGAGTTCGCCGCCGGCTCCGCCGGCGACCTCGACAGCCTTCTGGTCGACGTCAACGGCGACCGTTTTCCGGACCTCGTGCTGGGCGGCCTCACCGGGCCGAACGAACTTCTCCTCAACGACGGTCGCGGCCGCTTCGCCCGCCATCCCCGTCACTCGCTTCCGCCCAAACTCGGCGCGCCCGACTGGCTCACCACCGACATCGCCTCCGCCGATTTCGACGGCGACGGCCTCGCCGATCTCGCCCTCGCCACCACCGGTGGCACGCTCCTTCTCGGCGACGGCCGCACGATTTCCGGCTACGGTATTCCGGGCCTCCAGATTCTGCTCAACCATCCCGACGGCCGCTTTCGCGATGTCACCGCCACCTCCGGCATCACCTGGACCGACGACGATCTCTGGGTGAACCGAACCGAAATTGTGGATCTCAACCGCGACGGCCGCCCCGACCTCCTCGCCCAAATCTCCTCCCGTCGCGGCTTCACCGCCCGGCTCTTCCTCAACCTCGGGCCCGGCCATCCCACGCTCTTTCACGACGTGACCGATGTCCTGCCTTCGCTCTCTCGCCGCGGCAACAGGTCCTACCTCGCCACCGACGCCGATGGCGACGGGATCACCGACCTCATCCTCACCGGCCCACAGTCTACCTCCTTCGCGCGAGCACTCGTCCCGCTCGCCACCGGCCGCCTCGCCAACCTCTCCGTCCGCACGCAAGCCGGCACCGGCGACGCCACCCTCATCGCCGGCTTCGCCCTTGGTGGCGGCACGAGTTCCACCGCGACGAAACCTCTCCTCGTCCGCGCCATCGGCCCCACGCTCTCCGTGTTCGGTGTCACCGGCACCCTCGCCGATCCCGTCGTCGAAATCGCCCCGCTCGGGGCCGCGAAGATCGCCGAGAACGACAACTGGTCCGGCACCGCCGCCCTGAAGAACGCCTTCGCCTCCACCGGCGCCTTCCCCCTCGCGCCCGACACCTCGCGCGACGCCGCGCTGCTCTTCTCGCCGACGTCCGGAGCCTACACCGCCACCGTCTCTGGCGGCACCGGCATCGCCCTCCTCGAAGTCTACGACGCCGGCACTGGCAATTCGCCGCGCCTCACCAACGTCTCCGCCCGCACGAATGCCGGCACCGGTGCCGATGCGCTCATCGTCGGCTTCGTCGTCAACGGCACGCTCCCAAAAAAACTCCTGATCCGCGCCGCCGGCCCCACGCTTGCTGTCTTCGGCGTCGACAACACCCTCGCCGATCCCGCCCTCACCCTCCGCCCGCTCGGCTCCGAAGGCATCGTCGCCGCCAACGACGACTGGGCCGGCACCGCCGCCCTCAAAGGCGCCTTTACCTCCGTCGGCGCGTTCCCCTTTCCTTCCAACAATTCTCGCGACGCCGCCCTCGTCATCGAACTCCCGCCCGGCGCCTACACCGCCACCATATCCGGAAAACAAAACACCACCGGCGTCGCTCTCGTCGAAGTTTACGAACTCCCCTGAGCCATTCCAATCCGATGAAATCCATTCTCCTCGCCGTTCTCGGCCTTGCCTTCGGCGGCAGCACCTTCGCCCAATCCTTCGCGATCCGCCCCAGCCCGCGCGCGCTCAGCACCACGCAACGCCCGGCCGACACCGCGTTCTGGCGCATCGACAACTTCGGGTTCTCCTCGCTGCTCTATGACGAAAAGCACAACGGTTATCGTTACCCCACTTACGAAAATCTGAATCCCCCCGGTTACTTCATCGCCGACATGCACAACGTCGGCGTCGGCGATTTCAACGGCGACGGGAAGAAAGACATGGTCATTGCGTGGGCCATCTTTCCCCACATCACCGCCCACCAGACGGAGTTGACCCTCACCGTCATGCTCAACGACGGCAAAGGCGGCCTCGCACCTGCTGCGGCCGACATCTGGGCCGGCCCCGCGCCGAAACGAAAATACCTCGTCTATCGCACCAAGGTCGCGGATTTCAACGGCGACGGCCGGGACGATTTTGTCGTGGCTCCGCAGGGTCTGATCGAGCGCACCGCCCCGGGTGTCTTCACC
>JBKJRG010000117.1:0-4169 GCA_046594805.1 Opitutaceae bacterium
CAGGTGGGCGCGATGCTGAAGGCGCTGCGGGATTTCGACGCCGGCTCCGCCTTGATGGCCGGCCAGATCACGCCGCGCCGGCTTTTCAGCGGGCTGCATCCGGATCTCAAGGCCACGCGCATCCTGCTTTCGCTCAAGCGACGCAACGCCGAGACGATTTTTGGCGCGATCGCCCGGGAGATCGAAGCCATCGGCGTCACCCTGCTCGATGCCCGATCTTTCCTGGATGATCACCTCGCCACGCCGGGCTGCCTGACCGGCGGGCGTTTTCCGATCGAACGCGACTATGTGGACCACGGGGTGATGATTGCCCGCGAATGCGCCCGCCTCGACATCGGCCAGGCCTGCGTGGTCCGCCAGGGCACCGTCCTGGCCGTAGAAGCGTTCGAGGGCACCGATGAAATGCTGCGGCGCGCGGGCGCGTTCAAGACGGATGAAGCCTTGCTGGTGAAGACGGTGAAACCCCGGCAGGACTGGCGGTTTGATGTGCCGTGTTTCGGCCGCAAGACGCTCGAGACCCTGCGCGAGGCGAAGCTCACCGCCGTCGCGCTGGAATCCGGCAAGGTCATCATCCTGGAAAAGCCAGCGGTGCTGGCCCAGGCGCGCGCGTGGGGCATTCATTTGCTGGGATTTGAGTAACGGGCCACCCCGGCGCATCTGCCGGTTGGCGGTGGATCGCACCTGCATCGGTAGGCAGCTCGCTTGCGAGCGCTCAGCGACCGGAGCGCTCGCAAGCGAGCTGGCCTACCGCCAACCGGCAGATGCGCCCGACCACCCGGAACGCGCCTCCCTTCACTTGCGCTTTTCCCCGCTGTCTCGCACTGTTTTGCCGCCATGCAAAACGACGTAGTTGCCGCCACCATCAAAGGCGTGATGCCGACGCCAAATGGCTGTGCCGTTTTCCTCGGCAACGAGGAGAAAACCTTTGTCATCTACGTGGATCACTCGGTCGGGAATGCGATCCAGATGACACTGAGCGGGGTGAAAAAGGACCGGCCGCTGACTCACGATCTGATTGGCAGCATCCTGCTGGGCCTGGGCGCGCAACTGGATCATGTGGTGGTCAATGATGCACGCGAGGGCACCTTTTTCGCCCGCATCCTGCTGCGGATGGAAAACGAGCTGGGGAAAAAAATCGTCGAGCTCGATGCCCGCCCCAGCGATTCCATCGTGCTCGCCTTGCAGCAGAAACGCACGATTTACGTGGCCCGCACCGTGTTCGACTCGGTGGAGGACATGAGCGAGATTCTGGAAAAAGTCCTGAAACAGCAGTCGGAGGAATCCGACGACGAAGAGGCATCGACCTGAGGCCGTCCGTCCGCTTGCTGCCTTCGATCCGCTTCGCATGACGCCAGCTCCCGTCCGCCTCCCGCTGCCGCCCGCCCAGGTGGCGGGCGGCCCGTTAAGCGCCCTGGCGCCGATGCAGGACGTCACGGACCTCGCCTTCATGGGCGTGATCGCGCACTACGGGGCGCCGGATTATTTCTTCACCGAATTCTTCCGGGTCCACGCGCAGTCGCGGCCCGAAAAGCACATCCTGCGCTCGATCGACGAAAACGCGACCGGCCGGCCGGTGTTCGCCCAGTTGATTGGGGAGGATCTCGGTCACCTCGCGCGGACCGCGGAGGAATTGCTCCGTCACAACGTGGCCGGGATCGACCTCAACCTCGGCTGCCCTGCGCCCAAGGTGTACAAGAAGAACGTCGGCGGCGGGCTCCTGCGCGAACCCGGGAAGGTGGGGCAGATCCTTGCCACGCTCCGCGCGGTGGTGCCGGGCCGTTTCACGGTGAAGATGCGCATCGGCTTCGACGATACCGCAAACTTCGACCGGCTGCTCGACCTCATCAACGAGCATGCCGTCGATTTGCTCAGTGTGCATGGGCGCACGGTGAAGGAAATGTACCGCAGCGAAGTCCATTACGATTTTATCGCCCACGCCGTCCGGCGGGTGCGCTGCCCGGTCCTCGCGAACGGCAACATCACCTCGGCCACCCGCGCGGCTGCCGTGCTGCAGGAGACGGGAGCCGCCGGCGTGATGATTGGCCGGCATGCCATTCGCAATCCGTGGATTTTCCGGCAGTGCCGCGAACTGCAATCCGGCCAGCCCGCCATGAACGTGACGCTCGCCGACGTGCGCGAGTATATCGAACGGCTTTACCGTGCCACCCAGACGCCCGGACTGCTGGAACGGTACCACGTGAACAAGATGAAGAAGTACCTCAACTTCGTCGGTCAAAGCGTGGATCCCGCCGGGGCCTTCCTCCACGACATGCGCCGGGTCGAAAACGAGGCCGAGCTCTTTGCCGTCTGCGATCGCCACCTCCTCGCCGAGCCGGGCCGCGAGTTTTCGCCCGAACCCTATCCCGGCGTCATCGCGCGCCCCAACTGTGAAACGCCCGGCGTGATGGCGGACGGCTGCTCGCTCGAAACCGTGACGGCCTAGGAATTGCGGATCGTAGATTGCGGATCGCGGATTGCGGATTTCCAACCCCCAAAAAAGCCCTCGGGTAGCCACGAGCGTGAGCGAGTGGACGGCGCGCGAGCTGTCACCGCTTCGCTCAACCTCCCGCCACGACGGGCGGAAATGCCTTCGCCAATCCGCAATCCGCGATCCGCAATTTTCGCCCCCTATTCCAGTCCCAGCTTCTTCCGTCCCTCCGCCGAAATCATCTGCGGGGTCCATTGCGGATCCCAGACGATGTGTACTTTCGCCGACTCGACCGTCGGCAATGCGGCGATTTTCTGCCGTGCATCCTCGGCGATCACCGGGCCCATGCCGCAACCGGGCGCGGTCAGCGTCATCTTCACCTCGACGGTATGTCCCGTCGGGCTTTTCTCCACCGCCAAGTCGTAAATCAAGCCCAGGTCGACGATGTTGACGGGAATCTCCGGATCGAAACAGGTCTTCAGCGCCTCCCACACCGACTGCTCGCTGAACTCGCCCGCCGCGACCGGCGTGACCGCCGCTACTTCCGCCGGCACATAACCACCGATCGCACCGGCGTCCTCCCGCGCGATGCGAAACAAACCGCGGTCCGTGCGAACCGTCACGTTGCCGCCGAGCGTCTGGGCGATGTACACCTCCGTGCCCTTCAGCAGCGTGACGACGTCGCCGGCCGGAATCACCGTGGACCGGCAGTCTTGCACCAGCGTGTGGGTTTGAGACATGGCAGAGGGGTGGCTCATTTGATGGCGAGATTCATCGGCAGCCGGGCGTAAATCCCCTGGGGATCATTCAGAGATTTGAAGAGCTTGAGCTCGCCCTCGAGCTGGCGCGCGATTTTGGCGGCGAGGCTGCCTGACTTGGCGAAGCCCGGCGTGTTCTGCTCGATGAGTTCCTGGATGGCTTCGATCAACTCCCGGTGACGCGGGAACTCGATCAAACGATAGTTCGTGCCGAGGCCAGCCCGCTGGGCAGCGTGCGCGATCGCCGCGTCGAGTCCGCCCAACTCATCCACCAATCCGAGTTTCAAAGCCTCACTGCCCGACCAGACCCGCCCCTGCGCGATTTCCTGGACCACGGCCACGTCGAGTTTCCGGCCTTCCGCGACCTTGCCGACGAACTCGCTGTAGATCCAGTCGACCATGCGCTGGAAGACGGCGAGTTCCTCGGCCGTCTTCGGTCGGGAAATGGTGAGCGCGTCCGCGAATTTACCCGTTTTCACGCTGTCGAAGGTGATGCCGAAATCGTTCGCGAGCTTTTTCACGTCGAACTGGATCCCGAACACGCCAATGGAGCCGGTGATGGTCGAGGGCTCCGCGAAAATCCGATCGCCATAAGCGGCGATCCAATAACCACCCGAGGCGGCATAGCTGCCCATCGAAATGATGATCGGTTTCTTCGCCGCCTTGATCAGCCGGACTTCACGCTGAATCACCTCGGAGGCGGAGGCGCTCCCGCCCGGGCTGTTCACCCGGAGCACGATCGCCTTGACGTCCTCATCCTGCCGCAACTTTCGCAGCGTGCGGGAAAACTTCGTGCCGCCGACCTCACCCGTGTCGCCTTCGCCGTCGACGATCTCGCCCTCCGCGTACACCACCGCAATCCGGCCACGCCCACCGGGCTTCATCAAATCCATCCCATGCGAGGGCCCATCCGCGGCCCTGGCAATTTTCGCGTAGGCCTCGAGCGTGACCTGCTTGAAGGGTTCTTTTGTTCCGGCGCGGCC
>JBKJRG010000211.1:0-7546 GCA_046594805.1 Opitutaceae bacterium
TGCCCGGTGCCCGTGAGCTTGCCCGTCGTGGCATCGATGCGGAAAACCGCGACGGTGCCGGAACCCTGGTTCTCGGCGAGCAGCCAGGTGCCGGTCGGATCGATCGCAAAGTTGCGCGGCGTCTTCCCGAGCGTGGATTGATGCTGCACCAGCGTCAGCCGGCCGGACTCCGCCTCCACCGCGAACACCGCGATGGTGTTGTGCCCGCGGTTCGAACCGTAGACGAACTTCCCGCTGGGGTGCACCGCAATCTCCGCGGTGCTGTAGCCGCGCTGCACGGTCTCGCCGGCCGGCAGCGTCGAGACAGTCTGCAAATCCTGCAGCTCCCCGCGGCGCGCATCGTAGCGGAAAGCCGCCACGGTGCAGAGCAGCTCGTTGATTACATACGCAAATTTTCCGTTGGGGTGAAACGCCATGTGCCGTGGCCCCGAACCGGGCGGAAGGGCGGCCGACGCTGGGGTATGGGGCGTGAGTTTAGCTGCGGCGGCATCGACCCGATAAGCCATGACCTTGTCGATCCCGAGATCGGGGGAAAACGCGAACCGGCCATCCGGTGCCACGGTGATGGCGTGGGCATGGGGCTCTTTCTGCCGCGCCGCATTGACGCTCGAGCCCGTGTGCTGAACGACGCTACCGCTGGCCCCGAGCCGTCCATCCGGCTGGAGACGAATTGCCGCGACACTGCCGCCGGAATAATTCGCCACCAGCACGCACTTGCCCGAGGCGTCAACGGCCAGATGGCACGGCCCGGGGCCGCCATTGCTCTGTTCATTGAGGAGCGTCAGCCGCCCCGAGCCCGGCTCCACGGCGTACGCCGCGACTCCCCGCCCCGGGTTCTTCGCCGGATCGACGTTCTCGTCGATCGCGTAAAGGAATTTTTCGTTCGGGTGCGTCGCGAGGAAAGAAGGATTGCCGCACTCGGCGGCGAGCTCGGCCGCGGAAAGCTTGCCCGAGGCGACGTCGAGCCGCGCGCGATAGATCCCTTTGCTCTCACCGCGCGTATAGGTCCCAAAGTAGACCCAGAATTCACCGGGCCGGGAGGATTTCTTTTCGGCGGCCAGGGCCGGGGCGATCAAGGTGAACGCGACGGCGAGGAAACCGGTAAGCGCAATGAGGTTTTTCATGGAGAGGTACGGACAAAATTTATCAGTGTAGGGGCGTCGCTTGTCGACGCCCGCGTTTGAGGTGGCATCGGCTTGCAGCCGATGATCGGCGGCGGCCCTCGGTCGGGCGCGGGGCCCTGAGCTTGCCGAACGGGGAAGCCGCAGCCACTCGGGCGTCGTCCAGCGACGCCCCTACAACAATCCCCGCCGCCTATTTGCTAAATGGATTGTCACCAACTCAGCTCCAGAATCCGCCCCGGGTTCATCGGGCGGCCCGAAGTCTTGTCGGTGGGCCGGGTGTATTCGAGGACGTAGAGTTTGCGCCCCATCTGCAGCAGATCCATCGGGCGCGCAACGGGCGCGAGAAAGATATCCATCCGCGCCTCGAACACACCCGCTGCATTGCGCTTCAGGTCGACCGCCAGCACGTCGAAGCCCACGTTGTAGTCGCCGAGGAAATTGCCGTAGCGACCGAGGAGGAATTTGCCGCGGAGCGCGGCCGGCCATTCCGGTCCGCAGAAAAGCATCCCCGCCGGTGACGAGTGCGGATGAAAGGACGCGATCGGTTTCTCGGGCGACCCGCCGGCCGCCGGGCCGAAGTTCCGAATGGCCGCCGTGAACTTCGCGGCCGCCGCGAGCGGCGTGTGGGGGTAAGGCTTCACGTCGCCGTCGGCGAACCGGAAGGGAAATCCGTAGTGTTTGCCGGACTCGACGAAATCGAGCTCCTCGGGCAAATCCGCATCGGGGCCATTGCTCGCGCTGAAGAGTTCGCCGCGGTCATTCCAGGCAAAGGTCCAGGCATTGCGGATCCCGTAGGCAAACATCTGGACCTGCGGTGACTCCTCGCGCGGATCCAGCCGCCAGATGCCGGCGGTCGTTTCCGTTTCGCCGCCCGGCCAAATCACCGGATCGGTCCCGGCCTCGCCGCCATCGGTGCGCGAACCGCTGCTGACGTACATCAGGCCGTCCGGCCCCTCTGCGATATGACCGACGCCATGGGTGTAGGGCCCGGGCCCCCACGGATAACTCGTACGGAGCCACGGCTTCAGGTCGCGGATCGCCCCGGCGTCGTCCAGTGGCGCCGAGCGAAAAATGATCACCCGGTTGGTGTGGTAGGGGGCGGTTTTCAGCCGGTGATTGGTCGAGATGTACAAACGCCGCTGCGAATCGATTGTCAGGCCGAGCGCCGCAATCTCGCCCTCGGTGACGTCCGAATACTCCTTTTTCGCCAGCACGCGCACCAGGTTGCCGGTGGCAGGCTCCAGCCGGTAAAGGTCACCCAGATTGTTGAGGACAAAAATCCAGTTCATCCCCGGAATTCCGGCAAGCCGGATGCCGTGCGCGGGCAGCTTCACCACTTCGCGCAGGGTGAAGCCCGGCGGTGCGGCGGGCAGCGGGGCGAAAGGATCGGGCCGAGTCTTCTCGGCCGCGGCGATCTGCGCGCGGACCGCCTGGACCTCCGGCAGCGTGACGGCGTCGCCGCGATTTGACCACGCGCCCCGGACATACGTCGTCACGTCCGCAATCATGTTGTCATCGAGGGCCGGCAGCGGCGGCATCACCCCGTTGTAGACGACACCGTTGACCGTGATTTCACCGCTCTGGCCCTGCACCGCAATCCGGATGCTGCGCTCCTTGTCCGCCATCAGGTAGTCCGAACCGGCCAGCGGCGGGAAAGCGCCGGGCACACCCTCACCGGAGAATTGGTGGCAGCTCGCGCAATGCACCGCGTACAGCGCCTGGCCGCGTTCGAATTGCGTGGAGGCGTCGGCCGCGCCCGCCAGTGGCATCGCCACGGAAAAGAAGACAGGAAGGAGCAGGGCAGATGGCCGGGGTCGCATCGCAGGTGACCGTAGGGCCGCGTGCGCGCTCGTCAAATCCGCTCAGAAAGGGTCGACTCGCCTTTGCATTTCCGGCTTGGGTAGGTAGCCCGCTTGCTGGCGCGTCCGGAGCGCGAGCAAGCTCGCTGCCTACGAAAAGCGATTGGAAAACAGAGCCCAACCCGTTCGATTCCGCTCACCCCGCTTTCGCCGTGGCCAACGTGACTTCTGGGCGCGATAACTTGAACTCCACCGACTCGCGCAACGCCTCCCAGCTCGCGTCGATGATGTTGTCGCTCACGCCCACGGTGCCCCAGATCGATTCGCCATCCCCGCTCTCGATCAGCACGCGCGTGCGCGAGCCCGCGCCCCGGTTGCCCTCGAGAATCCGGACCTTGTAATCGCGCAGCTTCAACTCGCGGAGCTGCGGATAGGTCTGTTCGAGCGCGAGCCGCAGCGCCTTGTCCAGCGCGCCGATCGGCCCGGTTTCCTCCGCCACCGTGTGCACCAACTGGCCGTTGACCTTCAGTTTCACCGTGGCCTCGGCCCACAGCTCCCCGCCGTGGCGCTCAATGATCACGCGATAGTTTTCGACTTCGAAAAACGTCTGGGTCTGCGCGAGATGTTTCGCCACGAGCAGCTTGAACGAGGCGTCCGCCGCCTCGTATTCATAGCCGCGAAATTCGCGCTCCTTCAGCTCCTCGATCAGCCCCTTCATTTCCGGGCGCTTCTCATCGAGCTCCAGGCCCATCTCCCGGGCCTTGAGCGTCAGGCTGCTGCGTCCCGCCATGTCGGAGACGAGTACGCGGGTGCGATTGCCGACGAGGGAAGGATCGATGTGCTCGTAGCTCCGCGCCACTTTCTGCGCGGCGTTGGCATGCAAGCCGCCCTTGTGGGCGAACGCCGAGTGCCCGACGAACGGCGCCTTCGGATCCGGCCGCAGATTGGCGAGCTCGTCGAAGAACAACGAGAGGTCGCGGAGCAACCGGAGGTTCGCTGCGCAATGCGCCGTGCGGCCCATCTTCAAAAACAGATTGGGCAGCACGGTCGCCATGTTCGCATTCCCGACGCGCTCGCCATAGCCGTTCATCGTCCCCTGCACCAAGGTCGCGCCGGCCGCCACCCCCGCGAGCGAAAGCGCGACGCCCAAGCCGCTGTCGTTGTGGGTATGCACCCCGACTTTCTCGCCGCCAAACTCCTTCACCGCGCGGGTCACGATGTCCTTGAATTCGTCGACCAAGGTTCCCCCGTTCGTATCACACAGCGAGAGATTGGCCGCCCCACCCCGCAGCGCGGCCGCGAGCGTCTTCAACGCATAATCCGGGTCCGACTTGTACCCGTCGAAAAAATGCTCGGCGTCATAGATCACCTCTCGCCCCTGGGCGACGAGGTAGCGCGTCGAGTCCTCGATCATGGCCAGATTTTCCTCGAGGGTGGTCCGCAGGATCTCGGTGACGTGCAGCCCCCAGGTCTTGCCCACGATCGTCAGCACGGGCATGCCGCTGTCCAGCAGCGTGCGGAGCTGGGCATCCTCTTCGGGTTTCGTCCCCGCGCGGCGGGTCGCGCCGAAGGCCGCCAGCCGCGCGTGCTTCAGTTTCAGGTTTTTCGCCTCGTGGAAAAACGTGATGTCGCGGGGATTCGATCCGGGGAAGCCGCCCTCGATGTAATCGACGCCGAAATGGTCGAGCTTCTCCGCGATCAGGAGCTTGTCCGTAACCGAGAAGCTGATCCCCTCGCCCTGCGTGCCATCGCGCAGGGTCGTGTCGTAGATTTTCACGGCGTTACTCATCAGGAGACCGGAGATTTGCGTCAGTCACCGCGAGTGGCAAGGGCAGCTTTTGAAGCCCGGTCTATCTCCTGTCGAGTGTAGGCCAGGTCGAATCCAAGACCGGCAGGCAGGGACGCCTGCCGCTCCCGTCCAGTAAGAATTGCGCCGTGACGTCGTTGACACGAGAAAAACGCCAGCCACTCCCGCCATGCCGCCCTTCCGCGTCCGATTTCTTTTCCTCACCGGGCTCGCCGCCGCGCTTTTCGTCCCGGCGCGCGCCGCCGCCCAACCCATGCCAGCGACGCTTCGCGTGATGAGCTACAACATCCATCACGGCGAAGGGCTGGATCAGAAGCTCGATCTGGAGCGCATCGCGGCACTTATCCGGGATGCCAACGTCGATGTGGTCGGACTGCAGGAAGTGGATCGCGGCGTCGAGCGCACGGCCAAACGTGACCTGCCCGCGGAGCTGGCGAAGCTCACCGGGATGACGGTGCATTTCGAAAACAACTTTCCGTTCCAAGGCGGCGAATATGGGAACGCCGTGCTGTCGCGGTTTCCCGCCAAACGCGTGACTAACACCCGTTACAAAATGCTTCACGTGGGCGAGCAGCGCGGGGTGCTGCAGGTGGTCCTCGACGTGAAGGGCCGCGACGTCCTTTTCCTCAATACCCACCTCGACTACAAACCTAACGAACCCGAACGCGACCTGAACGTCGCCGAACTCAAGGGCATCGTCGCCGCCGCCGGCCGGATGCCGGTCATCCTGATGGGCGACTTCAACGCCTTTCCTTCCAGCCGGCCGATCGTCGCGATCACGGCCTTCCTCTCCGACACGTGGACACTCGTCGGCCAGGGCGACGGATTCACCATCCCGGTGAAGAAGCCCACCAAACGCATCGACTACATTTTCATCACGCCCGAAACGATTACGCCCGTGGCGATGAAAGTCCTGCATTCCGAGGCCTCCGATCACCTGCCGGTGTTCGCGGAGCTCCGGTTGAGGTAGGGCAGGTCCCTGACCCGCCCTGCTATGGCCTACACGCTCCCCGGCACCACAAACGGTTTCCGATAAACGCGCGTGAGCAGGGCATCGGCGTCCTTGTCGTTCGCGAATTTTTCCTGGGCGCTGTTGAACTTCAGTGAACGGCCCACCCGGTAGGAAATGTTGGCGAGGTGGCAGAGCGACGTGGACAGGTGGCCCTCCTGGATGTCGCAATGCAGACCGTCGCTCTTCCCCGCGCGGACCGCATCGAGGAAGTTGGCCCAGTGGGTGGCGCGCTCACGCTCGGCGTCCTTCGACTCGGCAAACGGTTTCTTTTCGCGCCGGCGAAACGCCTTCCAGGTGCTGCCGCCCAGCTCGAGCCAGCCCTCGGAGCCGAAGTAGAGGTTGCCCACTTCCTGGCCCGCGCTGCCTTCGTGGTTCGTATAGCGGCCACGGGTCTCCAGCTCGATGATTTTGCCGTCGGCGTAGGTGAAGGCGGCGGTTTGGGTGTTCGGCGTTTCCTGCGTCGTCTTGTCGTGCCCGTACACCTCGACGTCACCATAGACGCGGCGGCCCGGCGTCTTGCCCTCATCCTGAGTGAGGCCGAAAATCCCCCCGGTGGAATACACCGCGAGCGGGTGCTCGTTTTTCTGCATGCCCCAGCGGGCAAGATCGAGCTGGTGCGGCCCGGTGTTGCCGGTGTCGCCATTGCCGGTGTCCCAATACCAATGCCAGTTGTAGTGGCTGCGTTTTTCGTTGTACGGCCGCATCGGCGCCGGCCCGAGCCACTGGTCGTAGTGAAACGTCCCCGGCGGCTGGCCATCCTTTGCCATGCCGTAGGAATCGCGCGCCTTGAAGCACAACGAACGCGCCATGTAGAGCTCGCCAATCCCGCCGCGATGGAGGAACGCCATCGCTTCGCGCACATTCGGCGAGGAACGGTTGTTCAGCCCGACCTGCATCCGCCGGTCATACTTCCGGGCCGCCTCGATCATCTTCCGGCCTTCCCAGATGTTGTGCGAGGCCGGCTTCTCGACGTAGACATGCTTGCCCGCCTGGCAGGCCCAGATCGCCGCGAGCGCATGCCAGTGGTTTGGCACCACGATTGAGACGGCATCAATTTCCTTGTTGTCGAGCACCGCGCGCAGATCCCAGTGCGTGGTCGGCTTCTGGCCGGACTTCTCCTCGACCAGCTTCAGCGCGGGCGCGAAAAGCGCTTCGTCGGAGTCGCAGAGCGCGCGAATCTGGACCTTATGGCTGTCCTTGAGTCCGCACAGGCTGTTGAGATGGACGGTGCCCTGGTTGCGGATACCGATCACCGCGTAATTGATCCGCTCGTTGGCGCCGGCGATGGCCGCATAGGATTTGGCGCTGAAGCCCATGGCTCCGATGGTAAGGCCGGCGGTGCCGAGGGCGCTGGTCTTGATGAAATCGCGGCGGTTGGGAGGATTCATGATGGTGGGTGGCGCGGAGTTAAGGGGGAAACTGCACCGTGTTCGGGGTGATGAGATGGCCCATCCTGCCACCGGATCAAACGCTAAACACGACGCAAGGCGTGGCCGTTAACCCAAAAACACCAAGGCAAAACATTCGGAACCAAGCCGCATCGCGGAAAGGCGAAACTCAGCCACCGGGCGTTTGCTCCGAGTTTCCTCCGGCCCCGACAGGAAACCGGGCGGCGACGGCACCGTGGAAAAGCCGGGCACCCAATGGTGGCTGGATTATCTCGGGGAACGGCACGGACCTCTCCGGTAGCGGAACGCGTGAGCGTTTTGTCCGCCCGGAACGGCCGCCGACGAAACGCTCACGCGTTCCGCTACCGGAGAGGTCCGTGCCGTTCCCCGAGATAATCCAGCCACCATTGGGTGCC
>JBKJRG010000251.1:0-4142 GCA_046594805.1 Opitutaceae bacterium
CGGGCTGAGATCGCTTCCTCTTTAGCCGAGGAGTCCGAACGGGTCAGGTCGGGGATAATGACATTGCAGTGTCGGGGATAGGACCGACCTGACCCGTTCGGACTCCTCGGCTAAAGAGGAAGCGATCTCAGCCCGACGCGACGGCCTTGTGCCTCGTCCGGCGGGGCGCGGACTTCAGCAGCGCCTCGGCGCTCGCACACTGGCTCAGGCGCGCATGCAACTGCTCGTAGGTCAGACCGGCCAGCTCGCGGCTGGAACGAGCGCGCCAGCGGCGCGAGGCCGCGACGGCGTCGAAGGTCTTAATTTTCTTTGAGGTTGTCATCGGGATTGAGCAGCACGCTCGGGGTAACGATGCGGATGACGGGCCGGCCGTGCAACAGGTTTACCGCATTGAAGCGCTCGTTGCGGTGCAGGCTGGCGAGGTGCTTGAAGTTCCAACTGGCGATCAGGCCGATGCCCTCGCAGGTCGCCACCGCCACGTGCGCCGCGTCGTCGGCAAATTTCGGCGGCACGACGCCGGCTGCGAGGTAGGCGCGCGCCAGCGCGAACGCCTCCGGGCTCACGTCGAGGATGCGCGTCACGTCCGCGAAGGTGCGGGCCGCGAGTGCGCGCACCCTTCGCGGTGCGCCGCGCAGCTCGTTCATCGCCACGCGCGAGGTGTAGAAGCGATACGAGCCGCGCTCCATCAACCGCCACAACGCGCGGGTGTCGGCCATAAATTCGGCGTCGTGGTAGCCGCCCGATCACGGAGGTGTCGAGGTAGAGCGTTTGCGCGGGCATCGCCGGAGTCATGGCGGCGCGCGGTCGTCGCGTCGAGCCTCTGTCGGCCCCGGTTCGGCGTTCGCCTCGCCGGGCAGCGGACGTTGCTCGAACCGAGCGACGGGGTTATATTTTCGAGCAAACGCCGAGGCAGGCCGAACACCTCAGGCTTCACCCTCACCCGCCACCGCAGCGGTTCCACCCATCGGGCCGCAGTCCTGCGCGATGCGGAGTTCCCTTTCCACTTCAAACGCGCGCCGGATTTGGGCAGCATATAGGCCATAGATCCGGCCGAGAATTGCCGCCTCGCTCCCTTCCAGCCACGCTTCGCCTCCTCAGCCGGCGGAGAACGCGCTGGTAGCACGTTACGCCAGTGACCTGAAGAGCTCTTCCGAGGAGAAATCTACCAAATACACACCGCTCGTCCTCTACCAATCACCTGCCACGATGCCGCGTCCCGCTCGTGCTTGCAGCAGCGAATTCCGTGCGAGCTTGTTCCGGGCGCGCGCCCAGGGCTTGACCGCAGATTTCTCAGATAGCGTGGATGAAGGACCAAGGCAGGGATGAATGCGCAATTTAGCCCCGACAGGTTCGGGGCGCAGCCTACAGTGAGTTTGCGGCGCCCCTGCAGGAGCTCGCCTATCGCCGCGACGCCGCCGCCGCGCGCCGCACCATCAGCTTGTCGACCGGTTCGGGTCGATTATCCGGGTTTGGCGGTTTGAATCCGCGCCTTCTGCGAAATCTGCGGTTCCACCGGATTGTAGAATCGCAGCATCCCAATCCTGTCACAGAGGGCACGGAGCGCGGCCCACGGAGGACAGGGACGGACCGAGGGGGTCAGGTTTTAGGTCTTTCAGGTGGATCCTCGACCCCATACCGTCGGAGCAGTTGTAAGCGGGCGTGACTAACTGAAAAACTTAAAACCTGACCCCCTTTCCCAAATCCGATTCGCGACACCCCCGTCCGGCTATTCAAAAATCCGTCGTCATCCCAAACCGGTAGCCGCGCGGCGCGCCCCAGGAACCGGTCGTCGTCGTGGCCGAGAGGTAGTAGTCCTGGTCGAAAACATTATCGATGTTGAGGGCGAAGGTCGTCGTGCGCTGGAGGATCTTCGTGCGGTAGCCGGCGAGGACGGTCGCTACCGTATACGACGGCGACCAGAGCGCGGCCACGGGCGTGCCTTGCACGACGACGGCGTTGCCGCGGAAGGTGGGCTGCCGCCAGTTGGCGCCGCCGCCGAAATAAAATCCTTTCAGGGCGCCCGTGGAGAATTCGTAGCGCGTGAAAATATTCGCGCGCGTCTTGGTGTAGCCCGCGTTCGGCACGCCCTCCGGGAACGTCAGCAGCAGCGCGTCGAGCAACGGCGTGGGCTGGCCGAGTGCCTTGGCCTCGGCCTGAAAGCCTTTCAGCAGCGGCAGGCGATTCTCGGTCACGAGCTTGTTCGTCGCGCCATTGAGGATGAGGCGCCAGTGGCGCGTGAGATTGCCCACCAGTTCGAGCTCGTAGCCGCTCGTGCGGAGGTGTTGATAGTCCTGGCCCGTGGGGTTGAATGTCGTCGGAAAAATCGCCGACACCTCGTCGCGGATCGCGATGTTGGGTGCCGGATTTATCCGGGCATTGGGCTGGAAGTTGTCGTAGTAGGTCGTGTTGATTTCCACCCGGCCGCCGAAAAGGCTGAGGCGAATCGAGGCGTCCTGGCCCTCCCCCGTCTGAATTTCCTGCTTCCGACCCGGCGTAAAGAGATCGGCACCCTCGCCCGCGGAAATGCGAAACGACTGCGCGCGGTTCACTGCAAACGCGAGGGTGTCGTTCACGCGCAGCACCACGCCATAGTTGGCGCCGTCGACACTGTAGTGGACGAACGCGGGATTGGGCGCGAACGCGCCGGGGATAAATTCGTTGACCCACGCGCCCCGCACCGGCTGCACCGCGCCGACCGTCGTCCTCATGTTGAAGTGATCCTGCCGGTAGCCGACGAGGGTGAAGAAGTGGTTGTTGAAATAGCTGCCCGAGGCACCGACGCCGACGGAGGGAATGTAGAAACGGCGCTGGATGAAATTGCCCGCGGCGGGCACGCCGTTGGAGAGATCGGGATACCACGCGGAGACACCGGGCACGGGCCCGAGATCGCCGGTGAGGTTGCCGCTGTCGCCATCCCGCAGGTAATAGCGGCGGAGGAAGCGATTGGTGGTGAACACGGCGCGGTTGGCCGTGAAGGCCGCCTGCGTGACGGCGGGGTTGATCACGCCCTGCCAGGCGGGGTTGGCGGGGTCGATGTATTCGCCGTATTTCGGCCGCTTCTGGCCAGGGTTGTCCTGGTGCTGCTGCACGTTGAGCGCGAACTGCTGCTTCATCCACTTCGTGTGGAAGTCGTAGATGGCCGAGAGGCGCATATCGCGGACGATGTTGCCGCTGAGGAAATTCGTGCGGAAATATTCGGTGTAGAGCTGGTTGAAGTTGGGGTTGACGGTGCCGTCGGGCAGCGTGGGCGAGAGGTCGCGGAAGATGTTCCGCGCGGCGGCGACGCCGCGGATGTCGGTCAGGCGCCCGTAGAAATTGCCCGAGATGAGGAGGTGAAGGTTCTTCCCGATGTGCTGCTCCACCTCGAGCGTCACGGTGGTGTAGGTGTCGCGCGAGGTGTTGTTGGGGCCGCTCACGTGAAGGCCGCGCGGCACGACCGCGGCGTCGACCGCGGTGAGGCCGGTGCCGTTGCTGCGGCGCTGGCCGGCGGCGCGATAACTCACGCCCGTGGCCGGCAAATAGATCAGCCCGCCGGCCGCGCCCAGCGTGGTGACGTTGGTGAAGCTATAGTTCTCGAGAAACAGACCCATCGAATTGACGGAAGTGGTGGCGGAGCGCTCGACCATCACGCTAAGGGAGGTCTGACGGAACGGGCGGTAGGTCACCGCGCCATAGAGGCCGCGGATATCGCGGCGCTGGTGATTGGTCCAGCCCTCGGCGTGGCTGACGACGGAGGCGAAGCGCACCGCGAGTTTGTCGCGCACGACGATGCGGTTGAGGTCGAGTTCGACGCGGCTGAGGTTGTGGCCGGTGATCTCGTCGGCGCCGAGCAGGAGCTTCGCGCGCGTGAGGTTGCGCGTGAAGAGGCCGTGCTTGGTGACCTGGTTGTTGGCGCCGCCGAGATCGGCCTCGCCGTAGAGGAAGGCATTGGGGCCGCGGAGGATCTCGACCCGCTCGGTGGCGAACGAGTCCATCGGCGAATACCAGATTCAGCCGTTGCGGAGGGCGAAGCTGTTGCACACCCTGCGGAAGATGAGCTGATTCGGCTGCGCGGGATCGGGGCTCTGCTCGCCGGTGACGAACCAACGCGACATCTCCTCGATGTTGAGCGCGGCGAGATCCTCGATGAGCTGCGAGTTCAT
>JBKJRG010000354.1:0-8740 GCA_046594805.1 Opitutaceae bacterium
GAGCAGGTGGAAATTGTCGTAGTTGTTCGGCGTCGAATTGCTGCCGCCGGCGCCCTGGGGGCCGTATTTCGGCGTGTCGAAATCGCCCTGCTCGATCGTGACGTCCTTCCACGGCACCTCGAGCTGCTCGGCGATGATCATGGGGAGCGAGGTTTTCACGCCCTGGCCCATTTCAGGCTGCTTTGCGACGATCGTGACCACGCCGGCCGGCGTGATGCGGATGAAGGCGTTGGGCGCAAAATCGCCCGACGCCGCCACACCTTCGGCTCCGGCGGCGGCCGGGCCTGACTTGATGTAGAACGCGAGGGCGAAACCGCCGCCGGCAAGACCGGACAGCTTGAGGAAATCGCGGCGATTGACCGGGGAAGTGAGAGTGGGAGTTTTCATTGCGCAGCCTCCTTGACACCGCTGGTGAGCTCGGCGGCGCGTTTGATCCCGGCGCGGATGCGGAGATACGTGCCGCAACGACAGAGATTGCTGTCCATCGCGTCGTCGATGTCCTGATCCGTCGGCTTGGGATTTTCCTTCAGCAGCGCGGCTGCGGTCATGATCTGGCCGGCCTGACAGTAGCCGCATTGGGCGACGTCGAGCTCGCACCACGCCTGCTGCACCGGATGCAGTTTCGCGGCACTCGCGGCGAGACCCTCGATGGTGGTGACCTGTTTGCGGCCCACCGTCGAGACGCTGGTCATGCAACTCTTGGTCGGCACGCCATTGATGTGAATGGTGCAGGCGCCGCATTTGCCCACGCCGCAGCCATACTTTGTGCCGACGAGGTCGAGATTGTCGCGAAGCACCCACAACAAGGGGGTGTCGGCCGGCACATCCGTGGTGCGGGACTGGCCATTAACATTCAGCGTGTATTTCATGGGGAGAGGGAGAAACGACCGGGGTTGACGGGCAGCGACTGGCGATGACGTGGTTACCGTAGCGATCGTCAAACCGCGGTCAACGCAGGAGCCGAGGAAAAATGAGTAGAGGCGATATCAGGTTTGCAGGGATCGCTCAAACCCACGGGCGGGACGCCCGTGCCACGTGGCATGGGCGTCCCGCCCATGTCTTCCAGACCGGGAGCGTTCCAACCCGGCTACGCTTCCTACATGCAGAACTGAGAAGCGCTTGCGTCCTCGACTCGTTACTTTTTTTCGGAGCGCTGAACGACCCAATCGACGATGGCGGCTTCGTCCTTTTCGTGGCGCCAGACGAGGGCGAGAAACTCAGCAGGGAGAATGTTGTGCTGGTTGAAGAACGTGCGATCGCCGCCGCAGCAAAACATCAGGGTGGGCGGCAACTCCCCGCGCAGTTTGGCCCGGGCCTTCGGCAGGAGGCGCGGGAGCCAGGCGATGCCTCCCACCGTCTCGGCCTTGGCGGGCAGAGTCGTCGCATCAAGCAGCGTGGTCGACGCGCGACCGCCTTGGACGTTGAGAAAATAATCCCGGCGGACCAACTCGATCGCGAGCGCGTGGTCCGCGCCGGGCTCGCCGTCATAACCATCGTGATCCTCCGCGTAGTCGTACACGTGCTGGGGCGCGATGCCATTGGCGGCGAGCCACGCTTTCTCCTCGGGGGGGAAATACAAATCGGGGTTGCGCTGGCCCTGGGCGTACCGGCCAACGGCCTGTTCGTAGAGGGCGCGGAACTGGCGGGGAAAAAAGTAGTGGTGGGCGGACAACGGAGGTTTCACGGGAGAGAGGGGATATCAGAGACGCGGACTCCGAAAACGCAAAGCGGCGCTGAAGATGGAGCGGCAGCATGGTCTTTCGTTTTGGCTGTTCAAACGCCTTTACCGTAGGTCAGCGCGCTTGCGCGCGCCAAACGCGCGCGCTCGCAAGCGAGCTGGCCTACATTTA
The DNA here is from genome assembly GCA_046594805.1 of Opitutaceae bacterium. Taxonomy (GTDB): domain Bacteria; phylum Verrucomicrobiota; class Verrucomicrobiia; order Opitutales; family Opitutaceae; genus ER46. The sequence goes on from JBKJRG010000354.1 coordinate 1,851, forward strand.
CGCGGCCAAAACGAAAGACCGTGTGGAGCGGCAGGCCGTTCGACAGGCTCACGGCAGGCGTCCCGGCCTGCGGGGATTGCAGTGGCTGCGGCATCCTGCCGCAGTCGGGGAAATCTTCGGCAGGATGCCGCAGCCACGTCCCAAATCACGCAGGGCGGAAATCGATCGTGCGCTTGTAGCGGTCAACCTTGTCGACGACCACATTGAGCCGGCCGTTGATTTCGAATTTGTTCTTTCGCTTCCGGCCAACGAGCGCGGTGCCGGCGTTGTTGAGCGAAAAATAATCGTCGCCGAGCGCGTTGGCGGCCACGAAGCCGAAGGTCATCGAATCGACCAGCTCGATGAAGAAACCATTCGCGCGCACATCCGTGATGACGGCGGCGAATTTTGTCGGCGGCCGCTTGTCGAGCTCGCGCTCGAAGAACTCGAGGAGCTTCACCTTCACGCTGTCGCGTTCGGCCTCGGCGCTGTTCACCTCCGTGAGACTCAGGTGCTCGCCGAGCCTTTCCACCCGGGGCAAATCATAGCCTGCGCCCTGTCCGCCGGCCGCCGGCAGGCCTCCGTGTTTCACGAGGTAGTGCTCGAGGACCCGGTGGACCACGAGATCGGCGTAGCGCCGAATCGGCGAAGTGAAGTGGGAGTAATCCTTCTTGTGCAGTCCGAAGTGACCGTCGGGCGTGTGGCGGTACACTGCCTTCTTCAGGCTGCGGAGCAATTGCGTGCGCAGGGTGTAGCCTTGCGGGTGGGTGCGCAGGGTATGCAGCAACTTCACCACTTCCTGCCGCTGCGTGAGGTCGCCCACCCTGATGCCGAAAGTGTCGAGCAGCTTGCGGTACTCCTCGAGCTTCTCGATGTCGGGATCGTCGTGGACACGGTAGAGCGATGCCAGTTTGTGCGTCCGGGTGAGTCGGGCGACGGCTTCGTTCGCCGCCAGCATGAACTCCTCGATCAGCTGGTGGCTCTCATCGTGCTCGATTTTCTCCAGGCGATCCGCGTAGCCCTGGGGATCGACGAAGATCTTGGTTTCCGGCATGTCGAGGTCGAGGCTGCCGTGCGCCATGCGATCCTTGCGGAGCTTGCTGCCGATTTTCCAAAGGGCGCGAATCCATTTCTGCAAATCGCGCAGCTCCGGGTCGCTCAGTTCGCTGAGCGCGCGGCCGGTCGAACCCGTCTGGTGTTTGGGCGGCAGCGGCAGGGAGCGGATCTTTTTGAGGTTGTCCTCAAACATGAAGGCGTAGGCCTGCTTGTACGTGAGCCGCTTTCGGCTGCGAATGACGGTGTTGGCGTAGGTCGTGTTCTTGATCTTGTCGTTTTTCCCGAAGGTCAGGAACACTGCCTTGCACAACCGATCCTGCGCCTCGACCAGCGAGCAAAGGCCGTTGGACAGTTTCTCCGGCAGCATCGGCACCACCACGCCGACAAGGTAGGTCGAGTTGCCGCGCTTCTGCGCCTCACGGTCGAGCGCGGTGCCCGGCCGCACGTAACTCGAGACATCGGCGATATGGATGCCGATGCGCACGTCACCTCCGCCGAGCTCCTCGTACGAAAGGGCGTCGTCGAAATCCTTCGCGTCATCGGGATCGATGGTGAACACCGCCTTGTCGCGATAATCGAGCCGGTGCGCGGTGTCGCGGGGCTGCACGCGATCGGGGATGGCGGCGGCCTCGCGTTCGACCTCGGGGGGGAACTGGGTCGAGAGGTCGTATTTGAGAAAGATCCCGAGCAGCTCCGCGCGGGGCTCATGGGTGCGGCCCAGCCGCGTGGTGATTTTTCCGGTCAGCGGATCCTCGCGCCGCCGCCATTCGCCGAGCTGGACCGCGATCTTGTCGCCTTCCTTTGGCACCGGGGTGATGCCGCTCCGCGCCGGATCGTCCACGCTGATCTCGTAGCTGAAGCGCGGGTCGTCGGGTTGCATGACGTAGCCGCGGCGCCCCCGGCGCAGCTCGCCGACGATGGTGTCGCGCCCGCGCTCGAGGACGCGCACGATCCCGCCGATTTTTTCTCCGGGCCGCCGGCCCTTGCGGCCCGCGAATTCCCGCGCCAGCACGCGATCGCCGGGCAGCGCAATTCCGGTGTCCTCCGGGAAAACCTGCAAGGCTGGCTCGGGATCCTCGCCGATGACGTTCTCCCGGACGACAAAGGCGGAACCGCCCGCGCGGAACTGAATCCGCCCGATCAGCTCGTCGGGGCGCAACGTCGGCTGCGGCGCAGGCGCGCGTTCGCGCCTGGCGGTAACAGGCGTCTCGCGCGTGCCTTCGCGCGTCGAAGATTTGGGCCCCCGTTTCTCCACCGGGTTCGGGCGGGCGGGGGAGTGCGCGCCACGATGTGCGGGCGTGGGCGCGGCGGTCGGGCTGGAGGCCCCGGCGCCGCGGCGCGTGGGCACAAAAATGGGACGCGCTTCGGCGTTCGCCTTGCGCTCGCCGCCAGCACCGCGCGGCATGATCCGGCCATTGCCGGCGCGGACGAATTCCCCGCCCTTCAGCACCAGCCGCATCTCATGGGCCAGGGCGCCCTTTTGCTTGGGGCCGAGCTGCAGCCGGCGCGCGAGCTCGTATTCGTTGGCGGGTGTATAAGCGGGCTCGCGCAATAGGGCGAGCAGGCGATCGCGAAGGGTCATAATATAAGTGGAGCGCGAGGTGCGCGTTCCGTGCTTTGAGATTGGCCTCACGAAACAGGGTGGTTTAAGTGGGGCGATGAAAATCGTCCACGTGGCGAGCGAGTTGTACCCGTACGTGAAGACGGGCGGACTGGCGGACGCCGTGGGCGCATTGACGGCGGCGCTGGCGGGCAACGGCCACGAAGTCGCGGTGTTCATCCCGGGCTACCGGGCCGCGCTGGAGCACCCGGATGCGGCGGGTGCGGAGCGGACCGTGCGGCTGAAGATCGAGCTGGCGGATGCATTCCTGTCCGGTGACGTGCGGGTGTTTTCGCCGCGGAAAAACCTCAAGGTGTACCTGATTTGCCGCGAAGAGTTTTTCGATCGCCGCCTGCCGTACGGCAATGGCGATCGCGATTACGAGGACAACGCGGACCGGTTCATCTTTTTCTGCAAGGGCGTGGTCGAGGCGCTGCGCCTCGGCGATTTCCAGGCGGACGTGCTGCATTGTCATGACTGGCAGGCCGCGTTGACGCCGCTGCTGCTGCGGGAAGCGGAACGCCGGCATGGGCTCACGCTCGCGCTCAAGACCATTTTCACCATCCACAACATCGCCTACCAGGGGGTGTTTCCGGCCAAGACATTCGCGCGGACGAATCTCCCGGACGACCTGTTCCACATGGACGGGCTCGAATATTATTCGCAGATGAACCTGATGAAGGGCGGCATGCTCTTCGCCGATCGGCTGACGACGGTAAGCCCGCGCTACGCGAAGGAAATTCAGACGCCGGAATTCGGCTGCGGGCTCGACGGCGTGGTGCAGACGCGCGCGGATGACATCGTCGGGCTGCTGAACGGCGTGGACAATGCGATCTGGAACCCGGCACTCGATGCCCTGCTGCCGGCGCGTTATTCGGCGGTGAACATGTCGGGCAAGGGGGTGTGCCGGGCGGAACTGCTGAAGCGCGCGGGATTCGCGGCCGGTTTCAAGGGGCCGATCTTTGGCATGATTTGCCGGCTGACCGAGCAGAAAGGCGTGGATCTCGTGCTGGCCAACCGGGATTTCTTCCTCGGGCACGAGTGCCGCCTCGTGGTGCTGGGCGCGGGCGACCGTCGGATGGAGCAGGAGTTGCGTGACCTCGCCGCGGAGGCGCCGACCAAGGTCCACCTTTGCGCGAAGCTGGACGAGGCCATGAGCCACCTGATCGAGGCCGGCAGCGATTTTTTCGTGATGCCCTCCATCTTCGAGCCCTGCGGATTGAACCAGATGTACTCGCAGGTCTACGGGACCGTGCCGATCGTGAGCCGCGTCGGCGGGCTCGCCGACACGGTGATCGATGTGGACGAAGATTCCGTCCGGGGCACGGGATTGATGTGCGAGCCGAATGCCTCGAGCCTGCGCGATGCGTTGCAACGGGCGCTGGTGCTGGTGGCGGATCAACCGCGGATGCTGGCGGTGCAGCAGCGCGGCATGGCGCGGGATTTCAGCTGGAAGGTGGCGGCCGCCGGGTATGAGCGGCTCTATCACGATTCACTGTGAACCGCCGGCCGGCGGCCGAACGCGCAGCTGGATTTGCGCGGCACCGCCGCGGTTTTCGCGATGAAGCCCACGCTGCTCTGGTTTCGGCAGGATCTGCGCTTGCAGGATAATCTCGCGTTGCACGCGGCGCTGGCACGCGGGAGCGCGGTGGTGCCGGTGTACATTCACGATGAGGCGGGGGAGGGCCGCTGGCGGGCGGGCGCGGCGTCGCGGTGGTGGCTGCATCACTCGTTGACGGCGCTCGAGGCGTCCTTGACCGCTCTCGGCTCGCGGCTGGTGATTCGTCAGGGAGCGTCCGGGATCGTCCTGCGCGAACTGATCGAGGCGACGGGTTCGGAGGCGGTTTTCTGGAACCGCCGATATGAACCTGGGGCCCGCGCCAACGATTCGGCGATTCAGGCGGACCTGGCGGCAGCGGGGATCATGACCAAATGTCTCGCCGGTTCCCTCCTGCACGAGCCGGATAGTATCGCCAATAAACAGGGCCGGCCTTTCCAGGTGTTCACTCCCTATTGGCGGCATTGCCTGGCGCAGAGCGTGTCGGCCCCGGTCAAGCTGAATGAGGCGTCGCTCCCGGTGCCGGGGGCCTGGCCAACCGGGATGGCGGTTGAGGCGCTGGGTTTGCTGCCGCGGATCCGTTGGGACGCGGAGTTCTACGGTGCGTGGCAGCCAGGAGAGGCGGGGGCGGCGAAGCGGCTGCGAAAATTCGTGGCCCACGCGCTGGCGCGCTATGCCGACGAGCGCGACCTGCCGGCCGTTGACGGAACTTCGCAGCTCTCGGCGCATCTCCATTTCGGAGAAATCAGCCCGCGGCAGATTTGGGCGGCGATCAGGGCGCTCGCGCGGAGCACGGGCGTTTTCCCGCCGAACAAGGGCGCGGCGGTGTTTCTGGACGAGTTGGGGTGGCGCGAGTTTGGCCATCATTTGCTCTACCATTTCCCGCACACGGCCGAAGCGCCGTTGCGCGAAGAGTTCGCCCGGTTTCCCTGGGCGCCGGATCCGCAGGGGACCAACCTCGTGGCGTGGCAGCACGGTCAGACGGGTTATCCAATCGTGGACGCGGGCATGCGGCAGCTCTGGCGAACCGGGTGGATGCACAATCGCGTGCGGATGATCGTGGCGTCGTTCCTGGTCAAACATCTCCGGCTGCCTTGGACGCACGGGGCGGCCTGGTTCTGGGACACGCTGGTCGATGCCGACCTCGCGAACAATACGCTGGGCTGGCAGTGGAGCGCCGGATGCGGCGCCGACGCGTCGCCCTTTTTTCGGATTTTCGCGCCGGTGTTGCAGAGTCGAAAGTTCGATCCCGAGGGTGACTATATTCGCCGCTGGGTGCCGGAGTTGGCCCGGGTGCCCGCGGGGTTGATTCATGCTCCGTGGGAGGCCCCGGCGCCGGCATTGCGTGAAGCCGGTGTCACGCTCGGGACAGAGTATCCGCGTCCGATCGTAGATCATGTGGAGGCTCGGGAAGCGGCGCTGGCGGCGTTCCACCAAATGCGAAAAGGTGTCGGCCCATGAAGATCGTCATCGCCGGCGCCTCGGGCTTGATTGGCGGTGCGCTCGTCCCGGCGTTGCGGGTGGCGGGCCACGACGTGCGGACACTGGTCAGGCGGCCGGTGCGATCCGCCGACGAAATCGCGTGGGATCCCGCGGCGGGTCAATGCGATTTGGGGTCGCTGGCCGCGGTGGACGCCATCATCAACCTGGCCGGGGAAAATGTGGCGGCGGGACGCTGGACCGCGGAACGCCGGGAGCGAATCCTGCGGAGTCGCGTCGACGCCACGCGTGCGCTGGTCACCGCCTTGCGGCACCTGCCGCAGAAGCCGCGGGTTTTGCTCAACGCCTCCGCCGTCGGATTTTATGGCGATCAGGGCGACGAGGTGGTGGATGAGACGAGCGCCATCGGCCACGGCTTCCTGCCGGAAGTGTGTCTCGCGTGGGAGACGCATGCGGAAGGGGCGGCGCGACTGGGGGTGCGCACGGTGCTGCTGCGTTTTGGCGTCGTGTTGGCCCGCAGCGGTGGGGCGCTCGGCAAAATGCTGCCCTGGTTTCGCGCGGGATTGGGAGGGCGCCTCGGCGACGGCCGGCAATGGATGACGTGGGTGAGCATCGCGGACGCCGTCAGAGCGGTGCGGCACGCGCTGGAAGACGGTCGTTGCACCGGCGCGATGAACATCGCGGCACCCGCGCCGGTGAGGAACGCCGATTTCGCCGCGGCGCTCGGGCGGTGCCTGAGACGACCCGCTCGTTTGCCCGCGCCAGCCTGGGCGTTACGGCTGGCCCTCGGGGAAATGGCGGACGGGACTTTGCTCGCGAGCACCCGGGCTCTTCCCAAGCGGTTGGTTGAAACGGGTTTCGTTTTCGAGCATCCGACGCTGGGGGATGCTTTGCGGGCGATGGTGTAGCGCGCGGCGCAAGCGTTGTAGGCCAGCTCGCCGACCTGGTCTACAGCAGGCGGTCTTGGTGATCGCGGTCCCACCATGACCAAGCTGCCGCGAGCGGAGGGGCGCTTTCCCAAGCGCCCAAATGGATTCCGAAAAGGTGTCGAAGGATGATCGCTCGGATTTTTGGCGGTTGGGAAACCGCCGCTCCTCGGGAGCCGGATTCCACCGCCAACGGGCAGTTGCGCCCCGCTCCCCATGGTCTTTCGTTTTGGCTGTTCAAACGCCTTTACCGTAGGTCAGCGCGCTTGCGCGCGCCAAACCGCGCTCGCAAGCGAGCTGGCCTACATTTACACGGCCAAAACGAAAGACC
>JBKJRG010000638.1:0-3023 GCA_046594805.1 Opitutaceae bacterium
CTCCAGTCGCGCGGCCACATCGTGGCGATGACCGGCGACGGCGTGAACGACGCACCCGCACTGAAGCAAGCCGACATCGGCGTGGCGATGGGCATCAGCGGCACGGACGTGGCGAAAGGCGCGGCGGCGATGGTTTTGATGGACGACAACTTCGCGAGTATCGAGGCCGCAGTCGAGGAAGGCCGCGGCGTGTTCGACAACCTTACGAAGTTCATCGTGTGGATTTTGCCCACCAACCTCGGCGAGGCGCTGTTGCTCATCACCGCCATTTTCCTGGGCCTGCCGCTGCCCGCGCTGCCTTTGCAACTGCTCTGGATCAATCTCACCGATACAGTGCTCGGCCTGCCGCTGACATTCGAGTCGAAGGAGGCCGATTTGATGCGTCGCCCGCCGCGCAAGCCCAAGCAGCCGTTGCTGACGTTGCCGCTGATGATGCGCACCGCCCTGGTGTCGCTCATCATGGTGGCTGGGGGACTGGGTTTGTTTCTTTGGGAGCTGCGCGTCGAGGAAGTCGGACTGCCGGCCGCACGCACCACAGTGGTGAATGTCATCGTGCTCATCGAGGCGCTTTACCTGTTCAACTGCCGTTCACTGAACCACTCGGTGTTTTCCATCGGCCTGTTCAAGAACCGCTGGACCGTCGCCGGTTCGCTGGGGATGGTCGCGGCGCAACTCCTCTTCACCTACACGCCGGTGATGAACAAACTTTTCCACAGCGCGCCCATCAGCGGCGCGTCCTGGCTGCGCATCCTGGGCGTCGCGGTGGTGGTGTTCGTTGTAGTGGAAGTGGAGAAGTGGCTGCGCTTCGGGCGGGGGCGCGATCGCCATGTCAGACCGGAGTGAAGCGGACGAAAAACATGAAAATGAAAACTATGAAGACCAAACCCACCACAACGTCCGAACCGCGCCGCATTCTCTGCGGCACAGACTTCACGGAAAACGCGCGGCAAGCGACTCGCGCCGCCGCTGCTCTCGCCAAGCGGCTCAACGAGCCGGTGCTCCTCGTTCATGCCCTTGAGACGCCAAACCTCGGAGCAACTCACGCCGAGGTTCTCAAATGGCTCACCGCCAGCAGACGCAAGGCTCTTAACGAGGAAGGGAATATTATCCGCAAGACGAGTGTGCTCGTGCATGAGCAGTTGCCTGCCGGGCGGGCCGATGAAGTGCTCGTGGAACTGGCTCGTGGGGGGCCGACCCGCATGCTTGTCGTTTCTTCCCTCGGCCAGCGTGGAGCAGAGGATTGGTTTCTGGGCAGCGTGTCCGAGCGAACGGCGGAACGCGCGACGGTGCCGACGCTGGTGGTGCGCGACGCCGCGCCGTTCGAGGCGTGGGCGCGCGGCGAGCGGCCGCTCAAAGTTTTTGTCGCGTTCAACTTCACTGCTACCGCGGAAGCGGCGTTGCACTGGGTGAAGGAACTGCAAGCCATCGGCTCGTGCGAGTTGGTGGTTGGTTACGTGGACTGGCCGCCCGAACAACGGACGCGCCTGGGCGGTACCGGGCCGTTGCTGCTCGTGGGCAATCCGCCGGAAGTTCAAGCCGTGTTGAAACGCGACCTCAAGGCGCGCGTAACTGAAGTGCTGGGCACGACTGCTTTCCGCACGCGCGTTGAAGCCAACTGGGGCCGACCGGATGTTCGGCTGGCGGCGATAGCCAGGGAGGAGCAGGCGGAACTCATCGTGGTCGGCTCGCATCAGTATCGCGGCTTCGAGCGGCTGTGGCACACGTCGGTCTCGCGCGGGTTACTGCACAGTGCCGCCATGAGCGTGGCCGTCGTGCCACTGGCCACCGACCAGGCGCATGGCGGCGGCGCGGTTCCGCGCGTGCAGCGTGTGCTGGTGACGACGGATTTTTCCGACTTGGCCAATCAGGCGGTTCCTCACGCATGCTCGCTGCTGCCCGCGGGCGGGACGGTTCATCTCGTGCATGTCGTGCATCCGTTGGAACTTCCCGGCGGGAAAAACTATTCCGGTCCCGGCAACCGGCGGTCTCAACAACAGCACGCCAGGCATGTCCAATCGTGCGCGGAAAAGCTGCACATGCTCATTCCCGCCGAGGCGCAAGCGCGCGGCCTCGTTACGGAGGTTGAAGTGGTCGAGCACCGCGACGTAGCGGAGGCGATTGGTCAGGCGGCGGAACGGTTCGGGGCCGATGTGATTTGCCTGGGCACACATGGCCGGTCAGGACTATCGAAGGCGCTGCTGGGTTCAGTGGCGCAAAAAGTGATGACTCACAGCCGCCGTCCGCTGCTGGTTGTCCGCTCACCAGCGGAGTGACGTAATACCGGTGTATCCATGCCAACGCTCATCACCAACAGCCATTCGCCATCGCAGTGAAACGAAGGAAATCATGAATCGAACCACCACCCCGTCCCGCACTGGACGACCCGCCAAAACGAAACCGCCGCGCGCTGTGGTGAGCCAGCCGCTCGACCGCTACCTGCGCGCGGTCAACTACCTCGCCGCCGCGCAGGTTTATTTGCAGGCCAATCCGCTGCTGGAGAAACCGCTCCGGCCCGAACACATCCGCGAACGGTTGCTCGGGCACTGGGGCACTTGTCCGGGCATCAACTTCATCTACACGCACCTGAACCAGCTTATCCGCAAGACGGACGCGAGTGTGTTGCTGCTGACCGGGCCGGGTCACGGCGCGGCGGCGAACCTGGCCAACGCTTATCTAGAAGGATCGCTTCAGGAAGTGTATCCCGACCTTACTCTCGACCGCGCCGGACTGGAACGGTTCGTCAAGCAATTCTCCTGGCCCGGTGGTTTCGCTAGCCATCTCAATCCGGAACTGCCGGGCGTCATTCACGAGGGCGGCGAGCTTGGCTACGCGCTGGCCACCGCGTTTGGCGCGGTGTTCGATAATCCGGATCTCATCGCCGCGTGTATCGTCGGCGATGGCGAAGCGGAGACTGGCCCGACCGCCGGAGCCTGGCACAGCGGAAAATTTCTGAACCCAGCTACGGACGGGGCGGTGCTGCCGGTTCTCCTGCTCAATGGATTCAAAATCGCCAACCCCACGCT
>JBKJRG010000814.1:0-5228 GCA_046594805.1 Opitutaceae bacterium
GGTGGTCGCGGCCTACACCGAACAGATCCACGCGTTGCTGGACGGCGGCGTCGATGCGCTGCTGGTGGAGACGATTTTCGACACCCTGAATTCAAAAGCCGCCCTCTTCGCGATCGAGAATGTCTTCGAGCAGCGGGGCGAGTCGTCCCGGGTGCCGGTGATGGTCAGCGTCACGATCACGGACGCCTCCGGACGCACGCTGTCGGGGCAGACGGTCGGTGCGTTTTATATCAGCGTGGCCCACGCCAAACCGTTTTCCGTGGGTATCAATTGCGCGCTGGGTGGGCGCGCGATGCGGCCGTATGTGGAGGAATTGTCCCGTCTGGCCCAGTGCTACACGACGTGCTACCCGAATGCGGGGCTGCCGAATGCCTTCGGGGGATACGACGAAACGCCGTCCGACATGGCGTCGGTGCTGGGGGAATTCGCCGCCAACGGCTGGCTCAATCTGGTCGGAGGATGCTGTGGCTCCACCCCGGCGCATATCGCGGCGATCGCGCAGGCGGTGCGCGGCCGCGCGCCCCGAATGCTGCCCCAAGCCGCCCGCGCCCTCCGGCTCAGCGGGCTGGAAGCACTGGCGATTGCTTAATAAATCTTTCTCCTCCTCTTTATCTTTCTCTTTCTCGTCGGCGCTCGCGCCCCGCCGGGCAGAGAGAAAGAGAAAGAGAAAGATATCGTGCCTCAAAATCCCTCCGAATCCAGCTCCGCCGCGTCCAGTTTTCTCGTCGTGGGCGAGCGCACGAACATCACGGGCTCGCCGAAATTCGCGAAGGCGCTGAAGGCGGGGGATTGGGACGGCTGTCTCGCCATCGCCCGCCAGCAGGTGGAGAGCGGCGCCAACGTCCTCGATATCAACGTCGACGAGGCACTGATCGACGGCGAGGCGACGATGGTGAAGTTTCTCAACCTGATCGCCGCGGAGCCGGAGATTTGCCGCGTCCCCATCATGCTGGATTCGTCCAAGTGGACGGTCCTGGAAAAGGGGCTGCAGTGCCTGCAGGGCAAGGGCATCGTCAACTCGATCTCACTGAAGGACGGCGAGGCGGAATTCCTGCACCGCGCCAAGCTGGTGCGGCGCTATGGCGCCGCCGCGGTGGTGATGGCCTTTGACGAACAGGGGCAGGCCGCGACGCGCGACGAAAAAGTCCGGATCTGCACCCGCGCCTACCAGTTGCTGACGCAGCGGATTGGCTTCCCGGCGGAGGACATCATTTTCGATCCGAACATCCTCACCGTGGCGACGGGGATCGAGGAGCATAACAACTACGCGGTCGATTTCTTCGAGGCCACGGTCTTGATCAAGCGAAGCCTCCCGGGCGCGAAAGTGAGCGGCGGGGTGTCGAACGTTTCGTTCTCTTTCCGGGGCAACAACCCGGTGCGCGAGGCGATGCACACCGCGTTTCTCTACCACGCCATCCGGGCCGGGCTCGACATGGCGATCGTCAACGCCGGCATGCTGGGCGTCTACCAGGAGATTGCACCCGAACTGCTCGGGCTGGTGGAGGATGTGCTGCTCAACCGCCGGGCCGACTCCACCGAACGGCTGGTCAAGTATGCCGACGACCTCAAGGCCACGCAGGGCGGCGCGTCCAAGATTGAGCTCAAGGAGGACGTCGCCTGGCGCAACGCCACGGTCGAGGAGCGCTTGAAGCATGCCTTGGTGAAGGGCATCGATGCGTTCGTTGACGCCGACACCGAAGAGGCGCGGAAAAAATATCCGCGCCCGCTCGAAATCATCGAAGGCCCCTTGATGGACGGCATGCGCGTCGTGGGCGATCTCTTCGGGGCGGGCAAAATGTTTCTCCCGCAGGTGGTGAAGTCGGCGCGCGTGATGAAGAAGTCCGTCGCCTACCTGACGCCCTATATGGAAGAGGAAAAGCGCCGGCACGTCGCGGCCGGCGGCACCGCGCGGCCGAACGGCCGCGTGCTCCTCGCCACCGTCAAGGGCGACGTGCACGACATCGGCAAGAACATCGTGGGCGTCGTGCTCGCCTGCAATAATTACGACGTGACCGATCTCGGCGTCATGGTGCCGACGGAAAAAATCCTGACGACCGCACGCGAGAAGCAAGTCGACGTGATCGGGCTCTCCGGCCTGATCACGCCCTCGCTCGATGAGATGGTGCACGTCGCCCGGGAAATGACGCGGCAGCAGTGCACGGTGCCATTGCTCATCGGCGGGGCGACGACCAGCGCGGCGCACACGGCGGTGAAAATTGCCCCGGCCTATGCGCCGGGCGTGGTGCACGTGCTCGATGCCTCGCGCGTGGTCAATGTGGTCAGCGCGTTGCTTTCACCGACGCAAAAGCCGGCGTTCATGACCGAGGTCGCGACGAAACAGGAGCGCCAGCGGGTGGAGTACAGCCAGCGCGGCAATCGCCGGCCCCTGCTCGCTCTGGCGGAGGCCCGCGCCCGCCGGCCCGCCGTCGATTGGGCGGCGGCGGACATCCCGCGCCCGGAATTCCTCGGTGTGCGCGGCTTCGATCCCGTGCCGCTGGAGGAAATCGTGCCCCTGATCGACTGGAGTCCGTTCTTCAGCGCCTGGGAACTCCATGGCCGCTACCCGGAAATCCTGCAGGATCCCGTGGTCGGCGTGGAGGCGACCAAGCTTTTCGCCGACGCCCAGAAGCTCCTCGCCCGGATCGTCGCGGAAAAACGTTTTACCGCCCGCGCCGTGATTGGTTTCTGGCCGGCGAATTCCATCGGGGATAGCATCGAAGTTTACGCGGACGACCAACGCAGCCGCGGGCTCGGCCAGTTCCACCATCTCCGCCAGCAGCTCGAGAAACCGGCCAGCCAGTTCAATCATTGCCTGGCCGACTACCTTGCGCCGCTCGAGAGCGGGCGAATCGACTACCTCGGGGGTTTTGCCGTGACCGCGGGCCACGGCGTCGAGGCTTTTGCCGCCGAGTTCCGCGCGGTCCACGACGACTACTCGGCGATCATGGCGCAGGCGTTGGGCGACCGGCTGGCGGAAGGGCTGGCTGAGCTCATGCACAAGCGCGCGCGCGAATTCTCGGGTTTCGGCCGCGGCGAAAACCTGTCCATGCCGGACATCATCCGCGAAAAATACCGCGGCATCCGCCCGGCGCCGGGTTACCCAGCGTGTCCCGATCACACGGAGAAACCACCCCTCTTCCAGTTGCTCGACGCGGAGCGCGTCACCGGCATTTCTTTGACCGAAAGCTGCGCGATGAATCCGGCGAGCAGCGTGAGCGGGTTCTATTTCAATCACTCTGACTCGAAGTATTTCGCCGTCGGCAAGCTGGGCCGGGACCAGGTCGAGGACTACGCCACGCGGAAAAAAATGTCCGTGGCCGATGTCGAGCGCTGGCTCGGGCCGTACTTGGACTACGACCGGCGATAGCAGTGAGCAGCAGCGGGCGCGGCGCGAGCCCTACTGCATAAACAGCGACAGCCCGAGGCCCGCGGGTTCTTTAAGGGTATTTAACGCCACCTCCGAAGAACCGGTCTCCCGGCAGCCAGTCAGTAAAGGCACTCCCTTTTCACCATGCCCTTTCCCGCCGCCGCCCTCTTCCCTGCCGCTCCCGCTGTGTCGAAGCGTTTCCTCCGCATCCTCTATGCCGACGATGTGCGCGAGCTGCGCGAAATCGTCCGGCAGTTCTTCAGCCTCGATGGCCATGGCGTCGAATGCGTCGAGGATGGGCGTATTGCGCTCCAGCGTGTGCAGGCGGATGACGGCTTCGATCTCGTCATCACCGACCATAACATGCCGAACATGACCGGCGTGGAGCTGGTCCGCGCGCTCCGGGAGGTGAATTTCCCCGCACCGATCATGGTCTTCAGCTCCGATCTCGGTTCGGCCATCGCCGCCGAATACGAGCGGCTGAAAGTCGACCGCATCCTCAACAAGCCGATCTATCCGGCAATGTTGCGGCAAGTGATCGCAGAATTGTTTCCGTCGACGGCGGGCACGGTGGAACTTGCGCCCAGCGCCGCGCTGACGGATCGCCCGCTCAATCGACCGCGCCCACGAGATTAAACGCGCGGGAGCGCAGCCGCGCGTGGCGGAGTAGCTCCGCCTGCGGCAGGCCGGCCGACGCGGCGCGATCGGGCGGCGCGTATTCCAGCCGGAAGGAAATCCCCCACGGATTCGTCAGTGCGCTCCACGCCACGGGACCGGACGAGGGCGGGAGTCTCGTGTCTCGCACAAACCAGGCGGGCGTGGTGAAATCGACGTGCTGCTTGACGCTGCCGCCCGGCGGCAGCACCTGCACCAGATCTGCGCTCGGAGTGGGGAGCGGCGCGGTTTCGCCGACCCAGTGGACGCGCTGGGCGATCCCGCTCCGTTCATTCGGCAGCAGCCGAAACGACCGCCCTTCCGGCTGGAGGACGATCGCCACGGGCCGGTCGCTGTAATTCTTCAGCTCCACCGTCGCACCGGTCACGGCGACGGGTGGGTTGCCTTGCACCGACGGGACCCCGGGCGCCGGGCGATCGAAGACCACGCTGATCCCGAGCGGCTCCCATCGGTAACCTTTCATCACGGCCAGCCCCGCCGGGCTCACCGCCGCTTCGATGTTCAGCGGCACGCCGGGTCGCTTCGACTGGTCCACCTCGAACTCGCGGGCCCGGCCCTGCTCGGTAAACATCGCCTCCGTCCCGAAACGGAGCTGCACCATTCCCGGATCGATCGACTGCACCCGCGCCCGCAGGAATTCGCCGGTGGCAGGCCGTCGATCGCTGGCGGACACCAGTTGCGCGACGCCCTCTTCGTCCCGGTTCACCGTCACGTAGACCACGCGATCCTGGAAGCGCCGCGATTCCGGATAGCCCGACTCAAACCACTTGGGCAGCCCGTCGCGGCAAAGATGTTTTGGGATTCGCGCCAGCTCGTAATCGAACCGGACATAATCTCCGCGCATGGGGTCGCGCGGATCGACCGGCGCGGTGCGCAGGAACACCGTCCGGCCCGTGCGCAAAATCCACTCGCGCTCGCCGGCCATGAAGGCGAGCACGCCGAGTTGCAGCACCACGACGGCGACGGCCAGCCGCATTCTCATGGCGCTGCCTCCGCTTCCGCCCGCCGGAGATGCCGGTAATAAAAGCCCTCCGCAAAAAGGACGCCACCGAGCACCAGGAAGGCGAGCCCGCGCAAGGCGAGACTGTCGAACAGATCGAAGTAACGCGCCAGCATCACCGCGCTCAATAGCAGCGATCCCAGGACGGTGGGCCGCAGCCGGCCTTCCCGGCAGCCCCGCACCATC
>JBKJRG010000451.1:0-4206 GCA_046594805.1 Opitutaceae bacterium
GTGGCGATACGCTTTCAGCCGCCATTCCAGCAGCCACTCCGGCTCGTTCTTCTTGTGCGAGATGAACCGGATGATGTCCTCGTTCAACCCCGGCGGCGCGGACTCCGTCTCGATGTCCGTGTAGAAGCCGTATTTGTATTCAGTTTTTTTGACCAGTTCTTCGATGGTGTCTGTTGAGGTGCTCATAATATTCTATACCTCCACTTTGATGTCATTGCCTTCGACCGAGACTTTGTAACTCGGCACGCCCTTCTGCGCTGGCGCTCCCAAAACAGCGCCGGTTTTCAGGTCGAAATCCGCGCCGTGCAAGGGGCAGGTGACCTTGGTGCCTTGAACGTCACCCTCCGACAGCGGCCCGCCGCGGTGGGTGCAGGTATCGCCGATGGCATAGTAAGTTCCCTCGACATTAAAGAGGGCGATTCTCTGGCCTTCGACTGTGAACGCAGCCGCTTGGCCGGGGAGCACGTCCTTGGTTTCAGCTATTTTGAGGAGTTTTGCCATGGCGTTACCCATGGTGATGCGCGTCGCAAGACCGGTCGGTCGGCGCATCCGCGACGGCGGCGGTCAGTGGCACCAGTTCCGCTTGGAGCAGGTAGGCTTCCACTTCGTCCCCATTAACATCGGCCAGCATATGCCCGTTGATCTCGACACAAGGCGAAAGGCTCTGCCCGCTCCTTGCGATCATCTCCGTGCGGAATAATGGGCTTTTGATGATATCGCGATCTTCGTAAGCCAGATTGTATTTTCGCATGATGGAGCGCACTCCCTGGCTCCAGCCGCAGGAAGTTTTCAAATAGGCCGTGATGGTGGGTGTTTTCATTGATGGATTGTTTTTCATTTTGGCTTTCTGGTTAAGGTCGGTCGCAACCTTGCGGTCTCTTCCTTCCGGTAAATCGGTCACACTCCGCCTTCGCCATCGTCACCGATGGCCTCGACCGGACATCCTTCCATCGCTTCCTTGCATAGCGCCTCCTCCTCGGGGGTGGCTGGTTGCTTGAAGACATAGGAGTAGCCGCCCTCGTCGCTGCGGGCGAAATTGGCCGGTGCGGTTTCCCGGCACAGGTCGCAGTCAATGCACTGCTCATCGACGTAAAATTTTCCGGCCACGTTTTCCGCGTATTTATTGGTCAGGTCAGCCATAAATGTTCTTTCGGTTCATGCAGTTTCATGCACTCGGGCTCACGTCATTTCAGTCGGCTCGGTGTCGCGCGCCGGCCCTTCGATTCCGTCTGCGCGCTTCCGGCTTTCTAAATTGTCTGCTTGAGAAAAGAGTAGGCGCCGGCATGGTGCCTGGCAAGCGCTTATCTAAAGTATTTTATTTAGAAAAGAACTGGTCGATTCGACTGGCCTTGAAAAAGGTTGGCGGTAAGTTTTGCCCTATGAAAAAACGCGGCGCGGCCCGCAAAAAACCGGATCGTGTTCCCAGTCGGCAAGCGATCGTGCGCCTGCTCAAGCAGCAGGGGCCGGGCGACTCCGAAGCCCTGGCGGCGCAATTGGGCATCTCCGCCATGGCCGTTCGGCAGCACCTCTACGCGCTGCGCGCGCAAAAACTGGTGACCTACCAGGAAGAGCAACGCCCCATCGGGCGGCCGGCCAAAATGTGGTCTCTGACGCCGGCCGCCGAGTCCCATTTCCCCGATGCCCATGCGGGCTTGACCGTGAATTTGCTCCACGCGGTCGAACAGACCTTCGGCGGGCAAGGCGTCAAGCGCGTCGTGTTGCAATGCACGCAGCAGCAGATCGAGGCCTACCGGTCCCGCATCCCGGCTCGCGCCTCGCTGCAGAATCGGCTGAAGAAGTTAATCTCCCTCCGTAACGAAGAAGGCTACATGGCGGAAGTGCAGCGCCAGCCCGACGGCTCATTCCTCCTGATTGAGAACCACTGCCCCATTTGCGCAGCGGCCACCGTCTGCTCCAAGCTCTGCGACGCCGAGCTTGAGGTCTTCCAGGCGATCCTGGGAGAGGACGCCGTAATCGAGCGGACGGAGCACATGCTGGCGGGCGCCCGCCGCTGCGTTTACTGCATCCGCACGGCCGTGCGGAGATGAGAGTCAGTCGGAGAAGAGGCGCGGCCAACCACGCCGGACCGTCACGCGCCGACCCGTTTGCATCCGGCGGGAGGCTCGAAGTTTTAGACCATGAACGCTAACAACCGAAGCCGCCCACAGGTGGTGGTGCTGGGTGCCGGGTTTGGCGGACTGACCTTCTGCCAGGCGTTCGCTCATCCGCATGCCCAGGTCACGGTGGTGGATCGGCAGAACCACCATCTCTTTCAGCCGCTGCTTTATCAGGTGGCCACGGCCGGTCTGTCCGCGCCGGAGATCGCTCAGCCGATTCGCTCGATTCTGCGCAACAAACCGAATCTCACCGTGCTGCTGCAAAGCGTCACCGGGTTTGATCTGGCGCACCGGCAAGTGTTGCTGGCGGGTGGCCCGCTGAACTACGACTACCTCGTGCTCGCGCTCGGCAGCGTGACCAGTTACTTCGGTCATCCAGAGTGGGAGTCACACGCGCCCGGCCTCAAGTCGCTCGACGACGCGCTCCGCATCCGGCGGCAAATCCTGCTGGCGTTTGAACGAGCGGAGAACAGCCTGAGCGAGACGGAAAAAGCGCGGCTCATGAGCATCGTCGTGATCGGCGGCGGCCCGACGGGCGTGGAACTGGCCGGGGCCTTTGCGGAGTTGACGCGGCGGGTCCTCAAGCGAGATTTCCGCCGGATTGATCCCCGTCAGGCACGGGTAATCCTTGTCGAAGCCGGTCCACGCCTTCTCCCGCAGTTTTCGGCGGGCCTCTCGGCGAAAGCCCAGCAGCAACTCGAACGCCTGGGCGTCGAAGTTCGCACGAACACCAAGGTTGAATCCATCGGCGACGGCTACCTGGTTTTTGCGAACGGTCAGCGAATCGACAGCGCAAACATTATTTGGGCGGCCGGCATATCCGCCCACCCGGTCACGCGAAAGCTGGGGGTCGAACTGGATCGCAGCGGCCGCGTGCGGGTCAATCCTGACCTCAGCCTGCCGGGCCACGCCGAGGTCTTTGCCATCGGCGACCTCGCGGCGGTGACCGATCAGAACGGCAATTTAGTCCCAGGGGTCTCAGCGGCAGCGATGCAAATGGCGCAGCATGTAGCCCGAATCCTCAAAGCGGAACTGAACGTGGCTGGCTCCGGACCGGAGCCTCGTCCGGCTTTCCGCTATTGGAACCGGGGCACGATGGCAACCGTCGGCCGTTCGGCGGCCATCGCGCAAATTGGCCGGTTTGAATTTTCGGGCTGGCTGGCGTGGGTGGCGTGGCTGCTCGTTCACTTGATTTTCTTGATCGGGTTCAGGAACAAAGCCGCGGTGCTCCTCCAGTGGATCCACTCGTATTTCACCTACAAATTGGGCTCCCGGATCATCACTGGATTGAACGGCTCGCCGGGGGTTCCCCCGCATCAACCCGTGAACACACTTCAGGTGACATGCGAAAGATGACTACCACCACCACGCGGGGCTTTTGGGCCCGCCTCTAAAAGTCATGCTTCTCGACACGCTCAACCGCCCCTTGCGCGACCTGCGCATTTCAGTTACCGACGCGGTTAAAGACTGCGCCTTCGATCCACAGAATATCAGCGTCGTCGAGTGTGGCGGCAAATTTGCGATGCATCGGCTATTTAGGATTTTCAATGAATTGCACAGGGGTCATGTCAGTATTCGGTACAAGTTCGGCTCTGAGGCCCACCCCGACATGAGCATCCGAGACCTCTCGGGCGAAATCTTTCTACCCTCGCCAGGATTTAACCGGTGAACCTCCGAGACCGGCCCACGCTCTGGCACCGGAAGAAAGGGTAGGAACATTTAAGAGTAGGAAAATTTTCCGAGTCGCGGAAGAGGATGCCAGGGAGCCGGCGCGTTACCGGGTAGCGAGGAGTCCGAGCCGCACTTTTTTCCGGGGAAGGCGCGTCAGCGCGCCGCGACGAGCGCTGGCGTCGGCGGACGGGCGGCGGCTTCGTCCGGCGCGCGTTGCCAGGCGAGGTTCGCTTCGAGGATGTGTTTCGCGGTGGTCGCGGCAGCGGTCAGTTCGAAGTGCGCCACGAGCCGTGGCACGCGGATCACCACGGAGGCGATGCCGGCCTCGGCGAAGACGGTCGCGGGCCCTACGATTTCAGCGGCGCCCCTGAGTGTGAATGTCACCTCGCTCGCCTCGTCGAGGCAGAGGTTGCCTTGC
>JBKJRG010000452.1:0-5349 GCA_046594805.1 Opitutaceae bacterium
TTCCGAGCGGCTCGAACATGACGCGGGCGTTGGCCGGGGCGCCTGGGGGGTGCTCGTCGGCCAGCATGGCCGCGCCATGCCGCGCATAGTACTCGCAGAGCAGGGCGCTTTTTTCGATCTCCGCCCGCGACTGGGTGATCGGCTTGCCCATCTCGGCGGTGGCGAGGGCGGCCAGCGCGTCCCGCTTGGCGCGGAGGGCGCGAGCGAGATGAAGGAAATGTTTGGCTCGCTGCCCCGGGGACAGCCGGCGCCAGCGCGCTTGGGCGGAGACGGCGCGGGTCACGATTTGCTCGATCCGGACACGCGAATCTTCGCGATGCACCGAGATGCGGCGGCCGGTGGCCGGATTGATCGAAATATGAGCCATGCGGCCACTTTCTTCCCAATTGACCAACAGACAAATCGAATTCGGCAAACGCCCGGGACAGTCACATCGATTTTGGGGCCGCCGAAGTAGGGCCGGCGTTGGCCGCCCCCGGGACCGCGGTACGCGCGACGAGCGTGAAGCCCACGGAGGTATCGTGCCACCGGCAATAGTGATGCGCGGGTCAGCCTGAAAACGAGCAATGGGAGGGAAGGGCTGGAAATTCCGCTTGCAACTAAAACGATTTAGCATTTCTCGTCTTTTTCAGGGTCATTCCCGCACCCCACTCATGAACTCCTTACGCACCTTCGCCCTCGCCCTTTTGCTCCTCCCCGCTGCGGCCGCCGCGCAGCCCATCCCTCCGGCCGCGGGCGAGATGCCGCGGCTTGCCCACCACCAGCCCGGGTTGCTGGTCGATCTCGGGGTTGGCCTCTGGGCCTGGCCTTTGCCGCTGGATTACAACCAGGACGGCCTGATGGATCTCGTGGTGGTGTGCACCGACAAGCCGTACAACGGCACGTGGTTCTTCGAGCACAGCGGCCAATTCGATCCGCAGACGAAACTCCCGGTGTTCAAGCCCGCGGTCCTCATCGGCAAATCGGCGCCGTCGGTGGGAATTTCCTATGTGGGCAACGAGCCGATCGTCACCGCCACCGCCTCGGTGAAGAATGGCGAGATCTACGACTTCCGCGGCAACGCGTTTCCTGATTTCAGGAAGTCCCAGTTCGGTCGGCCGGCAAAAATCGGCGTGCCGGAAAAGATCCATGGCGAACCGGGCAACATCCGGCAGAACCAGTGGAAATTCGTCGACTACGATGGCGACGGCGCGCTCGACGTGACCGTCGGGATCGATTTCTGGGGCGACTTTGGTCCGCTCAACGGCGGGGAAGGGGCGTTCGACCCGCAAGGCAACTGGACCCGCGGCCGGCTGCGCGGCTATGTTTACCTGCTGCGCAATACCGGCACGACGGCCAAGCCGAGCTATGCCGCCCCGGTCCGACTGCAGGCCGGCGGCAAGGACATCGATCCCTATGGCATGCCTTCGCCGAGCTGGGGCGACTTCGATGGCGATGGCGATCTCGACCTGTTGTGCGGCGAGTTTCGCGACAGCTTCACCTACTATCAAAACATCGGCACGCGCACGCAGCCGAACTACGCGGCGGGCCGCGAGGTCACGACCGGCGGGGTCGCGATCAAAATGGATCTTTGCATGATCACGCCGACCGCGGTCGATTTCGACGGGGACGGCGATCTGGATTTGGTGGTGGGCGACGAGGATGGACGCGTGGCGCTGGTCGAGCACACCGGCCGCGTGGTCGACGGAATGCCGCAGTTTTTGCCGCCGCGCTATTTCCGACAGTTTGCCGCGGACGTGAAGTTCGGCGCGCTGGCGACGCCGTATGCCTTCGACTGGGACGCCGACGGCGATCAGGATCTGATCACGGGCAATTCGGCCGGGTACATCGCCGTGATCGAGAACCTGGGCGGCAATCCCACCCGCTGGGCGGCGCCCCGCTACCTGAGCGCGGGCGGTAAACTCATCCGGGAACAGGCGGGCCCCAACGGATCGATCCAGGGACCGGCCGAGGCGAAGTGGGGGTACTCCATCCTGAGCGTCGCCGACTGGGACGGTGACGAACTGCCCGACATCGTGACCAACGGAATCTGGGGAAAGATTGTCTGGTATCGAAATGTCGGCACGCGCCAGGCGCCACGTTTGGCCGCCGGACAGCCGGTCGAAGTGGCGGCGGGTAATGTCTCGGCGAAGCCCGCCTGGAATTGGTGGAAACCAACCGGCAGCGAGCTCGTGACCCAGTGGCGCACGACACCCCAGATGATCGACTGGAACGGGGACGGATTGATGGACCTGATCATGTCCGACCAGGAGGGTTACCTGGCATTTTTCGAGCGTAAACGTGGTGCGGACGGAAAGCTTACGCTCTCGGCGCCGCAGCGGGTGTTCGCCAGCGAAGGCGCGAGCGAGTTCGATTCAAACGGGAAGGCGGCGAACAAGGAGTCGGGCTTGTTGCGCCTGAATGCCGGCGTCTACGGCCGCGGCGGGCGCCGGACCTTCTGCATCGTCGACTGGGATGGCGACGGGAAATTGGACGTGATGCTCAACAGCGTGCCCAACGTGAATTTTTTCCGCGGCCTCGGCCGCGACGCGCAGGGACGTTGGGCGTTTCGCGACGAAGGCCCGGTCAGCGCGCACGTGCTGGCGGGCCACGCGACAAAGCCGACCACGGCAGATTGGGACGGCGACGGAATCCCGGAGATGCTGATCGGCGCCGAGGACGGGTTTTTCTATCAACTCAAGAACCCGCGGGCTCCCAAATAGATGCCATGAGGCGCTTGTCGTCGTGCCGTCGCGCGGTGAGCGGGATAACCACGGCGGCATGCCGGCAAGCGGCTGCCCTACCCCTCAATTCTCATGCAGTCCACCTTCCAACCCTCCGGCATTTTTTCCGCCCAATGGATTCCGACCGACGTCGCCGGCCGGATCGACCGGCCGGCGCTCTCGGCGCACCTGCAATTCGAACGGCGCGCCGGAATCAGCGGTGTGCTCGGGCTTGGCAGCACGGGAGAATTTCCGTTCTTCTCGCCGGATGAGCGCCGGGTCGTGCTCTCCACCCTGGCGGAGCTGGTGGCGCCGCTCCCCGTCATCGCCAACATCACGGACATCCGCCCGCGCGTGGCGATCGAGCTGGGCCGGTTTGCACGCGAGCTGGGGCTGCCGGCCGTGGCGCTGATGCCACCGGTTTTTTTCCCGGTCTCGCAAGCCGATATGCTGGCCTACTTCCTCCACGTTGCCGATGCGGTACAACTGCCGGTGATGCTTTATAATTTTCCCGAGTTGACCGGCAAACGGATCGACCTGGCGACCATCAGCGCCTTCGCGGATCGTGCGCCGATGTGCGCGATCAAGCAGAGCGGTGGGGAATTTGGCTATCACCCCGATCTCATCGCGCTGGGCCGCGAGAGGAAATTCGTCGTGATGTCGGGCGCCGACACCCGCCTGCCCGAGGTGTTCAAGCTGGGCGCGGCCGGATGCATTGGCGGATTGGTGAACATTGTGCCGGAGCTGATGGTCGCGATCGAACGGATCTGCCGGCAGGGCCAGGCGGGCGATTTTCGGGCGCCGGCCGCGACCATGGTCGAAGTGGGGCGGCTGATCGATCAACTGACTTTTCCCTTGAACGTTGCGGCGGGCCTGGAGGCGCGCGGGCTGAAGCCGGGTGCGCCGAAGAGCATCGTCTCGCCGGAATCGCGTCAGCTCTACGCCAAGGTCGTCGCCGAACTGGGAGCCTTGTTTCAACGTGAGAAACTGGCGCCGGCGCCGTCGGTGGCGGCGTGAACCCGGTGGCGAGTTGCTGACCGGTTCGATTATGGGACCAGCAGACGGTCGCGCAGCCCGCCGGTCGCCTTCGGCGAACTTGACGCCAGGCCGCGGTATTGGTCGCGTCATGTCACAGCGGTTTGATGGCCAACCACTCCACCCCGGGCCATCGGGCTTCGTTTAAACCCCCTCGACATGTCACTTTCCACCCCCGCCGCCAAGACCCTGCGCTACGCCTGGTTCGTGGTCGCGCTGTTGTTTCCGGTTGCGATGCTCAACTATCTCGACCGGCAGATGCTCGCAACGATGAAGGCGTCAATGGTCGCCGACATCCCCACAATCGCGAACAAGGCGGATTGGGGCTTCGTGCTTGGCTGCTTCAAGTGGACCTACGCGCTCCTGAGCCCGTTTGGTGGTTACATCGCGGATCGGGTGGGGAAAAAATACGTGATTGGCGGCAGCCTCTTTGTGTGGTCGCTGGTCACTTGGTGGACGGGGCACGTGACGACGTTCAACGAACTCGTCGCCGCGCGCGCGCTGATGGGGATCAGCGAGGCGTTCTACATTCCGGCCGCGCTCGCGCTGATCGCGGATTATCATCAGGGCGGCACGCGCTCGCGTGCGATCGGCGTGCACCAGACCGGCATCTACGTCGGGCAGATTCTCGGCGGGTTCATGGGCTATGCGGCTGACTCGCCGGACTACGGCTGGCGCTGGGCATTTTCGACCTGCGGCATGATCGGTGTGATCTACGCGCTGCCGCTGCTGGCGCTGCTGCGGAATCCGCCGCGGGAGGCGCCGGCCGTCGCGGCGGCGGGCGAGCCAGCCGGCCCAGGCGTGTTTCGCGCGCTGCTCACGAACCGGAACTTCCTCCTACTGGTGCTTTACTTTACGCTGCCCGCGATCGCGGGCTGGGTGGTGCGCGACTGGATGCCTGAAATCCTGCGCGAGAAATTCCACCTCGGCCAGGGCAAGGCGGGCGTCAGCGCCATCCTCTACGTGCAGATCGCCTCGCTGATCGGCGCGCTGGTTGGCGGCACGCTGGCGGATCGGTGGATGCGGACGACGAATCGAGGCCGGATATTTACCAGTGCGATCGGCATGACCATGTTTCTGCCGGCGTTGTTCAGCGTCGGCAACGCGAACACGCTCACCATGGCGATCGTCGGCCTGATCATCTTCGGGCTAGGCTGGGGATTTTTCGACTGCAACAATATGCCCATCCTCTGCCAGATCGCGCGGCCGGAGTGGCGCGCCACCGGCTATGGGATCATGAATCTCGTTAGCATCAGCTGCGGCGGATTCGGCGACTGGGCGTTCGGTGCGTTACGCGATCGGCACGTGCCGCTGAACATGATCTTCGGAGTTTTTGCCGGCGTCGCGTTGCTGTCCGTGTTCATCGTGCTGCGCATTCGGCCGCAGGAGGAAAAAGTGGCGGCGTAGCGGCCTGCGTCCCTGCCGGCCGGAAGGCCACCCCGGAAGCAATAAAGCAGGAAGCCAGGAAACCATGAAACAGGGGGGGCGAAGCTTTCCTGGTGTCTTGGTTTCCTGCTTTATCGTGTTCGAACGTCCGCAGCCTTCGGGCGGGCGTCGTCAGGCGACGCCCCTACACTGCGTCGGGCGTGACTCTCGCTCGATTTTCGCTCTC
>JBKJRG010000466.1:0-4521 GCA_046594805.1 Opitutaceae bacterium
GGCGTCGTCCTTCTTCGCGGCGTCGTCGGCGGGCTTTTCCTCGGCGGGCGCGCCGTTGGGGAAGGCGCTCTTGAACTTGCCGGTCACGAGGGCGGCGATGGTCTTTTTTCCGCTCGCAGTGATCTGCCGGGCGACATCGTCCGGCTGCGCGAACTGCAGCATCATGCTGGCGACATCTCCCGCCTGGCCGGAAGTCTCGATCAAGGGCGTAAACGTGAGGGCGCTGCCCGCGGTGGGCGAAAGGCCGCCGGCCTCGATGAACATCGCCGAATTGAGCTGCGCGGTGGAGGGCGCCTTGGCGCTGAAATTGGATTTCCGCAGGCTGAGCCAGATGGGGTAGCGGGCGGTCGTGTTCTGGCCGGTGCGCACCTCGGTCGCATTCTCGAGATCGCCGACGACTTTCTGCGCGTCGTAGGTGATGCCGTAGGCGGACAGGAGCGCGGGCAGATCGCTGGAGACGTTCGGCTGCGGGCCGCCCATCATGGCCTGTTGCGGATTGCTCTGCCGCTTGAAGTGCTGCGACGCCGGATCCACCGCGAGGAAGACGGGTTTGCCGCCGAGGAGAAACTGATCGATGGCAAACTGCAGCTTGGGCGCGAGGTTTTGCGGGTGGATGACCGCGAGCACATCGAGGTTGGCCGGCAACTCGGTGGCGCCGGGTTCAATCGTGACGATTTCGAAAGCCTGCTTCCATTCCTCGGCGACATACTGGCCGGGCTGCGGCTGCCGGCGCATCATCATCATCATTTGCATTTCCTGCGGGCTGGTGCCGAGCAGGGGCAGGCTGGTGAGCAATCCGAGCTTGGGCTTGTCGAGTTGCTGCACGCTGTGGACGAGCTTCGAAAGATCGTATTCCAGGAACTGTTCCCGCTGCGGCGCGAAGGCCGGCACGGTCTTCTGCTGGTCCGCCTGCGTGATGATCAAACCGAAGAAGAACGGGTCGCCGCCCTGCTGGGAAACTTGCGGGGTCAGGCCGGCGGCGGTGGCTTTTTCCTCTTCCGGCGTGTCCGGGCGGGGATTGATGACATTGAGCGTGAGCTTGCCGCGCGAGCCGCGCACATACTGGCGGAGCATTTCCTGGACGCGAACCGCGTAATTCTTGTACGCGATGGGCAGCCCGTTCGCATCCTTGGAAAAATAGAGCTCGAGCCTGACCGGCTCCTCGATTTTCCCGAGGATCGCCTTAGTGCCCGGCGAGAGCGAGTAGATCGAATCGGCGGTCGAATCGATCCGCAGCGGCAGGTTTGACGCCAGGTAGTTGACCAGCACGAGGCCGACAAACAGGAGGACGATGGCGATGGCTTTGCTTCCCAGTTTCATGGCAGCGGAGAGGGTCGGGGGAAAGGGTCGAGGGTCGGATTAGCGCTCGAGCACGACGACGTTCAGGAAGAGCGTGAAGCCCATCAGCGAGAGGAAGAAAATCACGTCCTTGGGGTCGATGATGCCCTTGGTGAACGCGTCGAAGTGGGTGATGAAACTGAAATTCGACACGGCGTCAGCGACCGCGATCGGGAAGGTGGCCTCGAGAAAATCGGTGAAGCTGCTGAATCCGAGGAAGAGGAGCATCAGGCAGAGCAGGAAGCTGAGGACGAAGGCGATGACTTGGTTCTTCGTCAGGGCGGACATCAACGAGCAGACGGACAGGTACGCGCCGGCCATCAGAATCGCGCCAAGGTACGTGGTCGCAATCACGCCCCAATCCGGATCGCCGAGGAACCCGACCGTGATCGCCATCGGGAAGCTCAGCAGGATGGCTGCGGCGAGAAACGCCCAGCCGGCGAGGAATTTTGCGAACACCGCCTCGACCGTGGTGATCGGCAAAGTGAACAGCAGTTCCACCGTCCCGGAGCGCTTCTCCTCGGCCCACAGACGCATGCCGACTGCCGGGGCCAGAATGACGAAGAGCCAGGGATAAAAGGTGAAATAGCTCTCCATTCCCGCCACGCCGGCGCGGAAGAAGCTGCCGTATTTGGAGAACGCGAGGGCGACCGAGATGACCAGGAAGGCCCACAGGAACACGTAGGCCACCGGCGAGCGGAAGTAGCCGAAGAATTCGCGCTTAAAGATAGGGCTGATTTGGCGCATTGTGGAAGACGGGGAAGACCTGGAAGACTTGGAAGAGAGAGAAGACGGGGCTGGTTGAGAGGATCGGTGTCTCGCGTTCTTCAGTCAGCGTACTTCAAACATCACCGTGAGTGAGCGTGCGGAAGATGGCGTCGAGCCGAGCGCCGGGCTGGCGGGCCTGCAGTTGGGCGGGGGTTTCGTCGGCAACGAGCTGCCCGCGCGAGATGATGATCACGCGGGTGCAGATCGCCTCCACTTCCTCGAGGATATGGGTCGAGAGGATCACGGCCTTCTCCACCGCCATGTTTTTAATCAAGGCGCGGACTTCGTTCTTCTGGTTGGGATCGAGACCGTCGGTCGGTTCGTCGAGGACCAGCGCTGGCGGATCATGCAGGAGGGCCTGCGCGAAGCCGACGCGCTGCTTGAAGCCCTTCGAAAGCGTTTCGATCGGCTGGCGGCGCACCGGGTCAAGGTGAGTCTGATTGATCGCGCGGTCGACTTGCACGCGCTTGGCGTCGGCGCTGCGAAAGCCGCGCACCTCCGCGATGAACCGGAGAAACTCCTCGACCGTCATCTCCGGATAGGCCGGCGCGCTTTCCGGCAGGTAGCCGAGCTTGCGCTTCACGTTGACCGGATCTTTCGCGACATCGACGCCGTCGACCGTCGCGGTGCCGGCATCGGGGCGCAGGAATCCGGTGATCATCTTCATCGTGGTCGACTTGCCCGCGCCGTTGGGGCCGAGGAAGCCGAGGATGTCCCCGCGCTTGACGGTGAAGCTCACGCCGTTGACGGCGCGCTTGCTGCCGTAGGTTTTGATCAGGCCTTTGACTTCAATCATGGGCGAACAAGGAGGGAATGGACCGGTGAGACCCGCAGGACGGATGAGGTTCCGCAAGGGTTCTTTTCGGAGAGGGGGTAAAATAAATCTGGGTGGGGGCGTGCAAGCGGAAAAATTGTGGCCCGTTTCGGACCTCCTAATGCAGCGGGGTGGGGCCCGCTCTCCGAGCGGGCCTGGGTTCCAGGGTGCTTGCGCAGTTGGGCGTAAAATCGCGTTGGAACCCAGGCCGGCTCGGAGAGCCAGCCCCACCTTCTCACCCGACGGCCAGCTCGCGATCTTTTTCAGTCTTGAGCCGGAGTTGCCCGCACGCGGCGTCGATTTCGTGGCCTTTTTCGCGACGGAGCGTCACCGAGATGCGGGCGTCGCGCAGGATGTCGGCGAACCGCTCCTGCCGCGTCAGGCTCGGACGCTTCCAAGGCAGACCTTCAACCGTATTATAAGGTATCAGGTTAACATGGGCGTGCAGGTCGCGCGCGATGTCCCGGAGCTTTTCGGCCTGTGACAGCGAATCGTTGACCTCCTCGATCAGGATGAATTCGAGCGTCACCATCCGGCCGTGCTTTTCGGCGAACGTGCGCACGGCGGGAATCAGCTTGGCCAGGGGATAGGCCCGGTTGATCGGCATGATTTTCTCGCGCACCTCGTCGGTGGCACCGTGGAGGGAAACTGCCAGCCGGAAACCGAGTTCTTCCTCGGCGAGTTGCAGGATTTTGGGCACGAGCCCGCTGGTGGAAATCGTGATGCGGCGGGCGCCAAAACCCAGGCCCCACTCGGCGTTGACGATTGTGAGCGCGCGGAGGAGCGCAGCGTAGTTCGCCAGCGGCTCGCCCATGCCCATGACCACGATGTTGTCGAAGGACGCGAGCTCCATGCGCGCGCGGGGGGTGCGCACATCCTCGCGATAACACACCTGCAGGAGTTGCGCGACGATCTCACCGGCGTTGAGGTCGCGCTTCAGCCCGGCGAGTCCGCTTGCGCAGAACACGCAGCCCATCGCGCAGCCCACCTGGGTGGAGATGCAGATGGTCTTGCGCGAGTGATCGAGCCCCACGCCCTCCTGCGGCACGCGGATAATCACCGTTTCGATCAGCGAGCGATCGCCGAGCTCGAGCAGGAGCTTATCGGTGACGTCCTCCGACTGCTGGTTGAGCACGAGGGACGCGGGCATGAGCTCGAACGTTTCGGTCAGCCAGGCGCGGAGGGGCTTCGAGAGATTGGTCATCTCGTCCCAGGAGCGGACGCGCTTCTTGTAGAGCCAGTCGAGGATCTGCCTCGCGCGGAAAGCCGGTTCGCCCTGCGCCAGGAGTCGCGCGGTCAGCGATTCGAGAGTTTCGCCGGTGAGCGGCGGCTTGGCGGGCGTGAATTTCATGGCGAGCGGTAGAAGGTGAGGACGCGCGGGCGGTTCGTCAAAGGTTGCGGGATGCTTCGCAAAAGGTGGGGCTGGCTCTCCGAGCCGGCTTGAGTTGCGGATGGAATAGCGGGGGCAGTGAATTCCTTGCTGGAACCCAGGCCGGCTCGGAGGCTCGTGGACAATGATAGGTGACACTTTCCAGACAATGATGGGTGACACTTCCTTGGTGGATGCCATGGAAACTCGTTGGTCGAAAAGAAGTCCGAGC
>JBKJRG010000488.1:0-3300 GCA_046594805.1 Opitutaceae bacterium
TCGAAGCGACAAGGCGCGACTGCACCGCTGCTCGCTTCGATCATCCGCTCGTTGCCTGCCATCTGCGCCATCCGCGTAATCCGCGGTTAAAAATGCCGGGGGGAGTGCCCCGTTTCCACTTTCTGCTGTTTCTTCTTTCTGCCGTTTTCCGCCGCTCTTGGCTCCTGAATTTCTCCGCCATTTTTTCGCGGCCTTCGCGGCTTCGCGTGAGCCCGCCGGATCACTGGATCGGACGGCGGACGGCGGACGGCGGACGGCGGACGGCAGACGGCAGACGGCGGCCCGGAATCGGACAATGCTGAGGGCGGAGGACGGTGGAGGGAAGAACGCGAGATTGGGAGACGGGGAAGAACGCGAGACGCCGTCCGGGAAAGGTCGCCCGGCGACCATCATCCAAGCCCAAGATAGCCCCGGATGCCGCGTTGGATTTGCTGCCGGCGAGGAACGGTCACCACTCCACCTGCCCGCAGAACCGAGGATTTTCGCGCCACGTAGACGAGCGAGCAATCGAGCAAAGTCGCAAACTCCAGGCCGTCCGCCGCATCGAGGATCACATGGTGCGAGCGGGCTTGTTCCGCGGGCTGCTTTTCGTCGGACATGACGTCAGGCGAAGAAAGGATCACGGCGGGATGACCGTCCCGGTCCTTCTCGTCCGTGCGGAGAAAAACGATGTCCCAGCGCCGGTAGTTCACAGCGATTCGCCGAAGGTGTTATGCAGCGCGATCTCCCGCGGCAACAATTTCAAGCTCCCCAGGGGGAAGGCGGGAACTTCCTCCGGCAATTCGTAGGGAGCGATTTGAACGAAACCATTCGGCACCCGAACAATCACCGGCTTTTTCGACCGGACCACCTTGCGCGCGATCCCACTGAACTGCGCCTTCGCCTTGGAAACGGTAAGCATGTTCATGTCGCAAGTCATGGACCTGACCAAAAGTTGGTCAAGCCGCTCCGAACCACGGCGCCCCGCCGCGAATGGAATGTCGATGTCCGGTGCCGGAGGCCGGACGACGGAGGGCATCGGACGCCGGACGGCGGACGGCGGACGACAGACGGCGGACGACAGACGGCGGACGGCGGACCGGAATCGGACAATGCTGAGCCGTATCTATTCAATCCGACGTAGGTCAGCGCGCTTGCGCGCGCTCTGGAAAGCGCTCGCAAGCGAGCTGGCCTACAGGGTCACCTTTCAGTATTCAAAAGCACGAGGAGATTCGTGGCCGACTGAATGCATACGGCTAAGCGCAAGTTCCGGAACCGAGGAGCACCTCCCACTCGGGCGAATCTCCGACCGGCTCTTTTGGTTCCCGCTTCATCACCAGCGAAAAGGTTTCCCGTGGCGCCCCGCTCGCCCCACCCTCGGCCCAGCATGAAGCTTTCCTCCCCGCCCCTTTCGTCCGAGTTGAATCGCCGTGAATTCGTCCGCCGCGCCGCCGTCGCCACCGCAGCGGCGGCATGGGCGCCGGGTGTGTTCAGCGCGACCGTCCCTGCGACCTCCCCTACCCGTGCGATCGCAACCTCCGCCACGACCGGCGTGGCCCGGAACGCCGCCGCGTTTCCGATCTGCGGCTTGGAAAAACATTTCTTCGAGCGCTACACGCCCGAGCAAACCGCCCAGGTGTTTTCCGAAATCGGCATCGACATCGAACTCACGGTGCGGCCGGACGGCCATATCACGCCGGCCAATGCCGCGAACGAACTCCCCGCCATGGCCGCGGCCTTTGCGCAGCATCAGCGGAAAATCCTCATCGTCGCGTCGTCGTTTGTTCGGCCCGACGAGCCGCATATCGAATCGACGCTGCGCGCCGCGCAGAGGCTCGGCATCGCATACTATCGCCATCGTGGTTTTCGCTATCGCGCCGGCGTACCGTTGAAGGAGCAGATCGCCAATTTCCGCAGCCAGGCGCGCGAGTTTGCCGCCATGAACAAGGCGATCGGGATTCAAGCGCTCTACCAGAACCACGCCGGCGCGGATTTTGCCGGGGCCGCCATCTGGGATCTCGACCAGATCCTCGACGATATCGACCCGAAGCTCTTTGGCGTCGCGCTGGACGCACGCCACCTTCTGGTGGAGCAAGGCCGCGCCTGGCCCACCGCGGTGCGGCTGATCGCCCCGCGCGTCGGATCGCTTTTCGTGAAGAGCTTCAAGTGGGAGCGCGAACGCACGGTGGAAGTCCCGCTCCGCGAGGGCATCGTGACTGCCGCGATGGTCAACGCGATCGTCGGCGAGCGCACCGCCCTCCCGGTCTGCCTGCACGTCGAGCATGCCCCGCTGCAGCCCGTCCCCTTCGCCGAGCGTGCCCGGATTGTGGCCCAGTTCCGCGACGACACCGCTGTCCTGCGGCAGTGGCTCGGGCTCGCCTGAGTGGTGCAACGTTCCACCGCGTCGCGCCCTCTCGTGCCTGCCTTCCTTCCGCTCTTCGCCGCCGCCACGGAGGCCGCCGCCGAAGTCGAGCGCTGGTTCGACTACCCGTTGCTGCGGCTCGGCGAGCAGGTCGTGACCGTCCTCACGGTGGCAAAGATCTTCTTTTGGGTCACCGCGATTCTCGTCCTTAATTTCGTCATCCAGCGGGTCGTGTTGCGGCGAGTGCTGAAGCATACGCGGCTGGCACTGGGCCTCCAGTTCTCGATCGCGAAGATGTTTGGCTACACCTTTGTCGCGCTCGGATTCTACGTGGCGCTGGTGGCTAACGGCGTGAACCTCAGTTCGCTCGCGGTGGTGGCCGGCGCGCTCGGGTTGGGCATCGGCTTCGGCCTGCAGAACATCGTGGCCAATTTCGTCAGCGGCATCGTGCTCCTCGCCGAACGCCCCGTCGCGGTCGGCGATCGGATCGAGGTGGAGGGCGTCGCGGGCCGCGTCACCAAGATCAGCCTGCGCGCCACCACGGTGGTCACGAACGACAACATCGCCATCATCGTGCCAAACCTGCAGCTCACCTCGCACCCGGTGAAAAACTGGAGCCACGGCGGATCGCGCGTCCGCCTCCGGCTGCCGGTGGGGGTCGCGTACGGCTCCGATCCCGAAAAGGTGAGCAGGCTGCTGCTCGGGGTCGCGCGCGCCCACCCGGAGGTCCTCGCCAGCCCCGAACCCGCGGTTTATTTCGACAGCTTCGGGGACAACGCGCTCAATTTTCAACTGGCAGTCTGGACCGACACGATGACTCACGCCCCACGGCGTTTTCGCAGCGAGCTCAATTTCATGCTGGAGCGCGTACTGCGGGAAAACAAAATCGAGATCCCCTTCCCCCAACGCGTCGTGCATGTGCGCACCGCCGCGGATGACGCGGGCGCTCCAGACCGGGA
>JBKJRG010000789.1:0-4562 GCA_046594805.1 Opitutaceae bacterium
ACCGACGGCCCCGTCGGCGCCCGCCCGCCCGAGTGCGCGCTCTTCGCCCCCGCCAAACTTGAGCGCGGCGTCCTCGATGTCACCGCCATGCGTCGCAACCTCTATCGCCGCGCCTGAGCCATGATCTTCCCAGCCCTACATCGCTTCGCCCTGTCTCGCGGACTCCTCGACGATCTCGATTTCACCGAGCAAACGATCCACGCCCGCATCGATCTACGCGCCGACGGCACCTTGATCGGTATCTTTCCCGTCGGAGAGAAAGGATCTCCAAAAAAACTCTCCGTCTCTCGCATCGGAGCCCGCACTTCGGCCGGCATCGCCTGCCTCGGAGCCGACACAGCCAACCGCGTCCTCCCCGGACTCGATCCGGACGCGAACCGCTTCGCCGTCGAAACGCAGACTCTGTTTCTCGAACAACTCCGCGCCGCCCACACTGCGACCAACCACCCCGGCATCGTCGCCGTCGTCGCTTTCCTTGCCAGTCTAACTACCGACGAGGCTGCCCGCCTCGCCGTCAAGGCTACCTTCGATGCGCAAAAACTCAAAGTCTCCGATTGGGTCACATTCACGGTCGAGGGCCAGAGCGGTTATCT
Organism: Opitutaceae bacterium; assembly: GCA_046594805.1. Classification (GTDB taxonomy): domain Bacteria; phylum Verrucomicrobiota; class Verrucomicrobiia; order Opitutales; family Opitutaceae; genus ER46. The sequence continues at coordinate 594 of JBKJRG010000789.1, forward strand.
CATCGAGTGGCCCGCGCTCAAAACTTGGTGGCGCGACCGCTGCGCCGCCGAACGCTCCGCCGCGACCGCCGCAGCCACCGAGCCGCTGATTCCCTGCATCGTCACCGGCCAACTCTGCGCTCCCGTGCGCACCCACGGCACCCGCATTAAAGTCGCCCCCGGCGGCCTGCCCGGCGGCGTCGCGCTCGTCTCCAGCGACAAGCCCGCCTTCGGCTCCTACGGCTTCGAGAAATCTCTCGTCAGCCCCATGTCTGAAGTCGCCGTCGAAGGTTACATTCGCGCCATTAATTACCTCGGAGATCGGCAACACTCCGACCACCACCACCGCACCGCCGACACGATTTTTCTTTTCTGGTGCGACCGCCCCGAGGTCACTGCCAACCCCGCCAAAGCTATCGAAGAAGGCGAACCCGCGCACATCGGAGATTGGTTGCTCGACGATCTCGCCGCCGCCGCGCCCGTCGTCCCGCTCTCTGATTCGCCCATCACTGCCACCAAAATCATCAATAGTCCCAACACCGGCGCTCTTCCCGCCGGTGCCGACGATGCCTCTGCCCGCTTCTACTGCCTTGCCCTCAGCGGTAGTTCTGCACGCGGCGTCATTCGCGCCTGGCTCGATCAACCGCTGCGCGACGCCATGCATCATATGCGCGAGTGGTTCGAGGACATCACCATTCCCCGTGATCGTCCGCTGTTCGATCCTAAGGACAAAACCAAGGATATTAGAAAACGCCGCCGCTTGGCAGAGATCGGTGACCTCGAATCCCGTTGGCAGCTTTGGAAACTCGTCTCCGCGCTGGAGAGCAAAAGCGACTCCGGCCCCGAACTCGCCCGTTACCGCACTCAGCTTTTCTCGTGCGCCCTCCTCGGTCGCACGCAACCCGTCCCGCTCGAACTCATCGCCGCCGCTTGCCGCCGCATCGCCACCACGGGCGACTGCCCGCCGCCTCGCGCCGCCCTCATCCAATTTCTCCTCCGCCGCTATCTATCTCAAAACTCAGCCCTCAACCTCACTACCATGCCCGCCACCGATAAAGCCATCCAGTCCTCCGCCGCCTTCGCTTGCGGCCGTCTTCTTCGCGTCCTCGAAAGCATCCAGAAAAAAGCCCTCGGCGACCGCAACGCCTCGGTCGTAGACAAGTTCTACAGCTCCGCCTCCGCGACTCCCGCCGCCGTCCTCGGCAGCCTGGTCGCCAAGTCCCAGCCGCACCTCGCGAAGATGCGGAAAGATAAAACCAGCACCGGTCTCGCCTATTGGTTCGACGAGCAGATCACCGAAATCACCGACATCATCGTCAAGGCCAACGGTTATCCCGCTACCAGCGACCCCACGGCCCAAGGCGAATTCGCGCTTGGTTTCTATTACCAACGCATTCTTGCCCGGAAACAAAAACCCGAAGCCCACGACACCGAAAACGAAGCCGCCGAATAATTCCTTCACGTCCTCTCTCACTCCTAATTCTAGAATCTCAAATCCCCAAAATATCATGAGCCAACCCATCACCAATCGCTACGACTTCATCTACCTCTTCGACGTTCAGGATGGAAATCCCAACGGCGACCCCGACGCCGGCAATTTGCCCCGCGTCGATCCCGAAACCTATCGCGGCCTCGTCACCGACGGTGCGATCAAACGCAAGATCCGCGACTACGTTCTGCTCGCCAAAGCCGCCACGCCCGACTCCGCCGAGGCTGGCTACGAAATCTATTTCCAGACCAAGGGCGGCGCGGAAAAACGCGTGCTCAACAGGCTCCACGAGCTGGCCTACACCGCCATCGGAGCCAAGTCTGCCGACAAGAAATACGCCGACCAGGTGAAAGCCCGTCAATGGATGTGTGCCCACTTCTGGGACGTCCGGACCTTCGGTGCCGTGATGTCGATGAAAGAAAACAACTGCGGTCAGGTCCGCGGTCCCGTACAGCTCACGTTTGCCCGCTCGATCGACCGCATCTTCCAGCAGGAAATCACCATCACCCGCAAATCCGTCACGACTCAGGAAGACGCTGAAGCGCAGATCAAAAAAGACGGCAACATCACCGGCACAATGGGCCGCAAATCCATCGTGCCCTACGGCCTCTATCTCGCCCACGGTTTTGTCTCCGCGCACGAAGCCACCGGAACCGGCTTTGGCGAAGCCGACCTCGCCCTGCTCTGGGATGCACTCAAAGGCATGTTCGACCACGACCGCTCCGCTTCGCGAGGACTCATGGCTCCGCGCAAGTTGATTGTCTTCAAACATCAGAACGCCCTCGGCAACGCCCCCGCCCACAAACTCTTCGAGGCGCTTAAAATCTCCCGCGTCACTGGTGACGAGGTGCCCCGTTCCTTTGCAGACTACACCCTCACCATCGATCGTTCTGGAATTCCTGCAACCGTCGAAGTCTTGGACTTACTTTGATTCGGAGCCGCGGACGTTCGCATGCACCCGCTCCCCCTCAGCGCCCTCAACCATTTCCTCTACTGCTCGCGGCGCGCCTTCCTCATCCATGGGGAAGGCGTGTTCGTGGACAACGAGCACACGTTGCTGGGCAACCTCGCCCACGAGCATGTCGATTTTCCCGGCTTCGAGCAGCGCGCGGGGTGGAAACTCCTGCGCGCCCTGCCGCTCTTTTCCGATCGGCTCGGGCTTTCCGGGCGCGCCGATCTCGTCGAGGTGCGTTACGCGACCCTCGAATCTGAAATTCCAAATCTCAAATCTGAGATTCACGACCGCAAGGTCGTGGAGGCGCGGCCGGTCGAATACAAAAAGGGACCAAAGCGGCGTTTCGACAACGACGAGGTGCAGCTCTGCGCCCAGGCGCTTTGCCTGGAGGAAATGTTCTCCCTTTCCGTGCCGACGGGTGCCGTGTTTTACGCGCAGTCGCAACGCCGGCTCGAAATCGCCTTCGATCCGGCGCTCCGTCAGCTCACCCCCGACACGATCACGGCGACACGCGCGTTGATCGCGGGCGGCCAGATTCCCGCCGCCGAGCTCAAGCCGCAGTGCGAGGGCTGCTCCCTGCACGAGATTTGCCTGCCCGAGCTGGCTCGCTCGGCGAGCGCCTGGGCGATCGCCGAGCAACAGCTTTATACGCCGATCGATTGAATGCCGTCCCTCCTCCGGAATCTCAGATCTCAGATCTGAAATCTCAGATTCTCCATCCGACCCGTAATCCAAAACCTCCAACCGAAAATCCATCATCGCTCTCATGGCCACCTATCAACGCTTCGAAGATCTCCCCGTCTGGCAGGCTGCTGCCGAACTCTACGATTGCACCGACGACTTGCTGGACCACACCCCGCCGCGCCTCCGCCACAGCTTTCGCGACCAACTCGAGCGCGCCGCGCTTTCCGTCTCCAACAACATCGCCGAAGGCTTCGAGCGCGGCACGACGAATGAACTGCTTGCCTTCCTCTATATCGCGCGCGGCTCCGCCGGCGAAGTCCGCTCCATGCTGATCCTGGCCGGCCGCCGTCCGTATCTCTCAAATCTCAGATCTGAAATCTCAGATCTCATAAAACTTGCCGAGAGTTGCTCCCGGCAATTGCGCGCCTGGGCGGATTCGCTGCAAAACTCCGACATCGCCGGCCCGCGCCACCTCAACGACAAGACGCGCGCCGACTACAAAAAACGCGAGGCGAGAAAAACCGGTGCCGCGCAGTTCCAGCAAACCCTCGCGCAACACCTGCCGCCCGAGCACCCGCTCCACCCCAGCCGCCAAGGGCGCGGCACTGCTGGGGAATCTCAAATCTAAGGTTTCAGACCCAGATCCCAGATCCCAGATCCCCCTCACCGTGACGCAGATCATCCAGAACACGCTTTATCTGCTGACGCCCGGACTCTACGTGCACCGCGACCACCTGTCGTTGCGCATCGAGCACGAGAAGCAGCTCAAGCTCTCGCTGCCGATTCATAATCTCGAATCCATCCTGGTGTTTGGCCCGACCGCGATGTCGCCCCCGGCGATGCAGCTCTGCTGGGAAAACGG
>JBKJRG010000052.1:0-5897 GCA_046594805.1 Opitutaceae bacterium
CAGTATCAGGTGCAGGATGCTCCGAAGGTGACGACGCGCCGCTCGGTGGGCGCCAGCATCGACTACAAGTTCACCGATCGCGACCGGGTGACGCTCGGCTTCCAATACTCGTCCTTCGACGGCCAATACATCGTTTCGAGCGTCAACTTCAACGTGGGCGCCGTCCGCCCCGGTGATTTCACGACCACGTCGACCTCGGGCACACCGGGGGCTGGCGTCCTCCAATCGATCCATCAGGAAAGAAACCGGTTCAACCGGACTCGCATGCCGACCGTGGTGTGGCGGCACGACGGACCGGTGTGGAGGTCGGATTTGGGGCTCGGTTATTCGCTGCAAGACGACGGCAACCCCGATACGGAGCAGGGTTATTTCCGCAATGTCACGATGCAGCGGACCAACGTGACGATCGACTTCAAGAACAATTTTTATCTGCGGCCTAATGAGATCACCGTGCGCGACGGCCCGACGGGCGCCGCGGTGGATCCGTTTGCGTTGTCGACGTACGCGCTGATTTCAGCGGCGAGCCAGGTCGACACGAACATCGATCGGCAAAAGACGGCCTACGGCAGCCTGCGCCGCAATTTTTATACCCGCATCCCATTTACCCTGAAGACTGGTTTCGATGTCCGGGAAACGGTGCGCGACAACCGGGGCGGCACGCAGACCTACAACTTCGTCGGGGTGGATGGGCGCGCCAGCACCGTTCCCTTGGGCGGCGACGACAGCCCGGTGCCGTTCTTCGATCCGATTTATTCGCAGCGGGCTTTGCCCTTTGGTTTTCCCCGGCTGGAAACGCCCAGCAATCGCAAGGTGTACGAACATTTCGTCGCCAATCCGGCCCAGTACACCCGGAACGCGAACACCGCTTATCGCAATCTCGTGACCGCGTCGAAGCATTCCGAGGAGATCATTTCCGCCGTCTACCTCAGGGGTGACCTGAACCTGATGCAGAACCGGCTGAAGCTGATCGGGGGGGTCCGGGCCGAACAAACCAACGCGAAGGGGGAGGGGCCGTTGAGCGATCCGACCCGGAATTATCAACGTAACACCGCCGGTGGAATCGTCCGCAATGCCAACGGCACGCCCGCGTTGATTCTGCCGGCCACCAACGCGCTGGGCGTCTCGGAGCTCACTTACATCGACCGCGGCGCGCGCACGGAGAAGGAGTATCTGCGTTACTTTCCCAGTCTCAACGCCAGCTACAATGTCCGGGAAAACCTCATTGCCCGGGCGGCTTACTACCACTCGGTGGGCCGGCCAAATTTCGTCCAATACTCCGGTGGCATCACCTTGCCGGATACCGGTAATCCTCCTGCTGCCAACAACCGGATCACGGTGAACAACGCCGGGATCAAGGCGTGGAGCGCCCGGACCGTGAATGTCCGGCTGGAGCGCTATTTCGAGGGGGTGGGCCAGTTCTCCATCGGCGCGTTCCGGCGGGAGATCGAGAACTTTTTCGGCGCCACCGTGTTCACCCCCACGCCGGAGTTTCTCGGGCTCTACGGATTGGATCCGGCGGTTTACGGCGATTACGACGTATCGACGCAGCACAATGTCCAAGGCAAGGTCCGGACCGAGGGCCTCGACTTCAACTACAAGCAGGCCCTCACGTTTCTGCCTCCGTGGGCGCGCGGACTGCAGGTGTTCGCCAATGGCAGCGCGCAACGCGTGACCGGTGACGATACCGTGTCGTTTGCGGGCTTCATCCCGCGCAGCGGAAGCTGGGGCATCAGCCTGACCCGGCCGAAATACAATCTGCGCGTGAACTGGAATTACCGCGGCCGGTCGCGCAACAACCTCGTTTCCGGAGTCGGCATCGAACCGAGCACGTTCAATTGGACGTCCAAGCGGCTCTACATCGACGTAGTGGGCGAATACTATTTCTGGAAGCGGACGGCGTTCTTCTTCAATTTCCGCAACATCGGCGATGCGACGGAAGACGTGAAAATTTTCGGGCCGAACACGCCGGCCGTCGCGACGTTCCGCACCCGGATCGATTACGCCTCGCTCTGGACGTTTGGGCTGAAGGGCACGTGGTAATCGGAATGCTGCGACCGGCACCGCGGCGCCCTCGCATCTGATAAACCCCTCCCGGCCCGACCCCGGAAGATCCAGTTTCCTTGCAGTAGCAGTCATGGGCGTGGACGACGCGCCGGTAATCGTCGGGTCTGCAGATTGCGATCATCGTTCGTTGCCGCTCAACGACGAGGTGCTCGCATGCCTTGACGATGCCCAGTTGGGAACCGAACACCGACGGATTTTCGAGCAACATCTTCGCGGGTTCCCATCAGCTGACGCGCGAGGAATGCGCGGCGCGTCCCTGGGGGAGCCGTTGCGGGAGATCGCCACGGTTTTCCACTGAGGCTTGCCGGAATTTACCGGGTGGGTTCCCTTTGTGACGTCGCGGGCTTACCGCCCGGCCGCGACTTCACCCCTCTTCCTGACCATGTCACCTCATCCTCTTGCTCGCCCCGTGCTGGCGACCCCTTCCCGCCTTCGTCTCGCGCTGGCCGTCCTGCACGCGATCGTCCTCCTGCTTGGATTGGCTGGCGCCTCGCGTGGTGGCGCTGCCACGGCCGCGGCCACCGGCACCATTGCGGGCCGAATCTTCAACCCGCGCAGCGGCACGGTCGTCGAGGGCGCTCGCGTCAGCGTGGAAAACACCTCCGTGGTCACATTCACGGACGTGGACGGCACGTTTCGCCTGAACGACGTGCCGGCCGGCAATGTCCAGCTGAGGATCTTCTACACGGGGTTCGCGCCGCAGCTCGAATCGGTCACCGTCGTTGCCGGCCAGGCGGTGCAGCGCGACATCACCCTTCCGACCGGTCGGCCCGAGAGCCAGAAGGACGACAAGGTGGTGAAGCTGGATCAATTCGTGGTCGGAGAGTCCCGCGAAATGGAAGCGGCGGCGATTGCCATCAATGAACAGCGCTTCGCGCCGAACGTGAAGACGGTGGTTTCCACCGACGAATTTGGCGCCGTGGCGGAAGGCAATGTCGCGGAATTCCTGCGTTATCTGCCTGGCCTCACCGTTGACCTCAGCGGCGGTGACGCGCGCACCGTATCCATCGACGGAGCACCGGCGGCGAACACGCCGGTCACGCTGGGCGGCCTCAGCCTCTCCAGCCCCACCGGCACGGGCCGGGCAGTCGAGGTTGGTTTTTTCAATCTCAACAACATCTCCCGCATCGAGGTGTCGATGTCGCCGACGCCGGACTCGCCCGGCTCCGCGTTGGCCGGCTCGGTGAACCTGGTGCCGCGCAGCTCGTTTGAGCGCGCCAAGCCGGTCTTCAACGGCAGCGTCTACCTGATGATGCGTGATGACCTGATAAAGTTCGGCGACCAGCCGGCGCTGTACCGCGATCCGCGGCGCGTGATTCACCCGGGTTTCGACTTCTCCTGGATTGTGCCGGTGAACAAACGCTTCGGTTTTTCGGTGGCGACCGGCTACTCGACGCAGTTTTCCCATCAAGTCGGACACACCAACACCTGGCGCGGGGTGAGCACCGCGACCAACGGCGCCGCATTCCCGCACACGACCCCGGGCCGGCCCTACCTCTCGGCTTACCAGTACACCGACGCCCCCAAGGAATCGGCGCGCGACTCGCTGGGCGTCACGCTGGACTTCCGCCTCTCGGCCCATGATCGCATTTCGGTCTCGTATCAATATTCATCATTCGACGGCTGGACCGCGGCCCGCAACCTGCAGTTCAATCCGCTCCAGATCGTACCGGGCACGTTTACGACCACCTCGGTGCAAGGCGTGGCGGGGGCCGGCAACCTCCAGCTCACCAGCGGAAACGGACGCGTGCGCGAGAATCGCACCTACCTGCCGACCTTCAACTGGCGGCATGACGGACCGGTGTGGAAATTCGACGGCGGGGTAGGCCGGGCCTATGGCAAGGACACCATTCGCAGCAGCGACAAGGGACTGTGGCAGGCCGTCGTGGCCCGTCGCACCGGCGTGACGGTGGCCTTCGACCAGATCATCGATACTCGCCCCGGGGTCATCACCGTGACGGACAATGCCACCGGCGCACCGCTCGACCCGTATCAGATCGCGAATTACTCGTTGATCAGCGTGGCGGAGACGCCGCGCCTCGGAAAGGACATCAACTTCAGCGCGTTCCTCAACGGCCGGCGTGATTTTTCGTGGAAGTTTCCGATCACCCTGCGGAGTGGCCTCGACTTCCGCCAATCGACGCGCGACAGCAATCAGGGCGCCATCACGTACAATTATCGCGGCAGCAACGTGCCGGGCAGTGCCGCGGCGTTTCTCGACCCGTCCAGCCCGCGCCGCGAGCGCTCCTACGGTTTCCCGCGCATCGAGTTTCCCGATTACAAGACGACGCTCGATTACTTCCGCGCGAATCCGAACGAGTTCACGATCGACGACAACACCACCTACCGCAACATCGTCACGAACTCGAAGTGGTCCCGGGAGGCCGTTTCGTCGGTCTACCTGCGGGGCGACGTGGCGTTTTTGAATCGCCGTCTCCAGGTCGTCGGTGGCGTGCGCGCCGAGCAGACGAATATCTGGGCGCACGGCCCCCTGACCGATCTCACGCGGAATGTGCGGCGTGACGCCGCCGGGCGCCCTGTGCCTGACGCCCAAGGTCGGCCGGTGCCGATTACGACCAACGCGCTCGAGGCCTCCCGGCTTACTTTCCTGCCGCGTGCGACGGACGTGGAAAAGGAGTACCTCCGGTTGTTCCCGAGCGTAAACGTCAGCTACAACGTGACGGAAAACCTGATCGCACGCGCGGCGCTTTCCACCTCGATTGGCCGCCCGGATTTCAACCAATACGCCGGCGCCGTCACGCTGCCGAACACGGACAATGCGCCGAGCTCGACCAATCGCATCGGGGTGAACAACGCCGGCATCAAACCCTGGAGCGCGACGTCCACCAAGCTGCGGCTCGAATATTATTTCGCCGGGGTCGGTCAGCTGGCCGTCGGCGTGTTTCGGCGCGACTACCGGAATTTCTTCGGCGACATCGTGGTCCCGGCCACTCCTGAATTCCTGGCTTTGTATGCGTTGGATCCCAACGAATATGGCGCTTTTGACGTCTCCACGCAGTACAACGTTCCCGGCACGACTCGCGTGGATGGCTGGGACATCAGCTATAAGCAGGCGCTGACCTTCCTGCCCGAATGGGCACGCGGATTCCTGGTCTTCGCGAACTACAGTTCGCGCCACACCAAGACGCGCGACCTTGGGTCGATTGGCTTCAACGACATCCCGCGCAGCGGATCTTTCGGCGTCAGCCTCACGCGTGCGCGCTACAGCATCCGCGCGAACTGCAGCTTCCGGGACGACCAGCGGCGAAATTATGTCAGGGGCAACAGCATCGAGCCCGGCACTTATATTTTTACTCCCGCGCGCAACACCATCGATGTATTGGGCGAATATACATTTTGGAGACGCTTCGCGGTGTTCGCCAATCTTCGCAACGTCGGCGACGTGCCGAACGAGGATGCGGCGGAGGGGCCCAGTACGCCGGGCCTCGCGAAGCTCCGTTTGCGCGAGCGGTATGGCTCGTTGTGGACTTTCGGGATCAAGGGCACGTTCTAATCGCGCTCCCCCTCTCGCTGGGCGAGATTCATGCGGAGCGGCTGCTTCGCGATAAACCGGAGTGGCCGAGACGGCCCGCCCGACCTTTCGAGCAGGCGCGCAGTTGCAAACTCCAGCACCGTTCAAACTCTTCCTTTACCCCCATGAGAAACTTTTTCTGCCTAAGCCTGCTGGCGTTGCTGGGTGTGGCACCCCTGCACGGCGCGGCAGCCCGCCCGAATTTCATCGTGTTGATCTCCGACGACGTCGGTTACGATGACCTGGGCTGCTATGGCAGCCTATGCTCGCGGACGCCGAACATCGACGCGTTGGCGGCGGG
>JBKJRG010000077.1:0-6281 GCA_046594805.1 Opitutaceae bacterium
GAAGTACGACGTCGTAATGTGACAAGGTTGAGTCCTGAAAAACGGTTGGTCATCCTGAGCGCAGCAAGGGATCCACGCGTGCGTCCGCCGCAGCCCACGCAAGAGCGTGGATCCTTCGCTCCGCTCCGGATGACGATCTAAAACCCGCGGCCCTCCGCCGACTACATCCAGCCCGTGCGATATTCCTTCGTGATGAACTTGTTCGCGTCGGGGATATTCGTGACCTTCATCGCCGCCGAGTCCCACTCGATCCGCCGCCGCGAACGGATTGCGACGTTCGAGAGGAGCACGGCTTCCGTGAAGGGCCCGGAATACTCGAAGTTGGAACCGGCCTTGGGCCCGCCTTTGCACGCGCGAATCCACTCGGCAAACGGCCCGCCCTGGACGCGTGGAATTGTTTTCGCCGGCAGGGTGGTCGCCATCTCTTTCATTTTGCTCTCCGGGATGATCCGCACCGTGTCGTAGTAAAAGCTGCACAGCACGGTCGCCTTGCTGCCGAAGAGCAGCGTGCCGGCCTCCGCCGGGAGATCGCGCCCGATCTCGAGGTCCTGCGGCAGCGGCGGCATGAGACTGCCATCGGCCCAGGTGTATTTGACGGCCGGCATCGTCCCGCGCGCGGGAAAATGCGACGTGACGATCGAGGCATGCGGCGTCGCGTGCGCCGTGGCGCCGGTCGACATCGCCTCCACCGACGTCGGGGCTCCGAGGTCCAGCGCCCAATACGCTCCGTCCATGATATGGCACGCTACGTCGCCAAATGCACCGGTCCCAAAATCCCACCAACCCCGCCATTTCAACCCGGGCAGGTACGCCGGATCATAGGGCCGCGCCGCGGACGCGCCGAGCCATGCGTCCCAGTTGAGCGACTTCGGCACGACGGGAATAAACTTCGAATGATCCGGCGCCTTGAAGGCGCCGATCGGCTCGCGCCACGGCGGGAAAAAGGGGCGGTTCGTCCAGCTCACGACCTCCTTCACCTCGCCCAACACCCCACCCTGCACCCATTCCTTCAACAGCCGGGTGCCGTCGTGGGTGTGGCCCTGGTTGCCCATCTGGGTGATGACTTTTTTCTCCCGCGCCAGTTTCGTCAGCTCGCGCGCCTCCCACACCGTGTGCGACAGGGGCTTCTCAATATAGACATGCTTGCCCAATCCCATCGCGGTCATCCCGGCCGGGAAATGGCAGTGATCCGGAATGGAAATCGTCACCGCATCGATCTTGTTGCCGAGCGCGTCGAACATCTTGCGATAGTCGGTGAATCGCGGAGCGGCCTCGAATTTCCCCGACTCCTCCTTGAAGCGGTCGGCAAACGATTTCAGCGAGCCGTCGGCCCGCTCCTCATCCACGTCGCAAATCGCGACGATGTTCTCGTCCTTCAAGCCTTGGAGCGCCGCCCCGCCACGGCCGCCCGCGCCGATGATGGCGACGTTGAGCCGGTTGTTGGGCGTGGGCGTGGTGGCGGTCTGCGCGCGCAGGATGGCGGGAAAGCTCACCGCGGTGGCGGCGACGGAACTGGACTTGAGGAAGGTGCGTCGGGTCAGCAGTGGATTCATGATGGTAGGGGCCAAATGCGTTGCGTGCTCTTTTGTTTTTCCGAGGTAGGGCCGGCGCTGGCCGCCGTGCCGTCGCGCAACTGACGTCATAACCGCGACGGCGTGCCGGCAAGCGGCAGCCCTACCCTGCAGATGAAGTGCATCGAGATTCAACAGCCATCACTGGCCGCGACAACTAAATCTTGGGTGACCGGCTCCTACAAATCGAACGTCGCGGTCAGAATGAACTGCCGCGGATCGACGATCCGGTAGCCGTTGTGTGAGCCGTCGGGGAACGCGCTGATCGCCTGGAGGCGGCCGTTTTCAAGGAGGTTTCGGATGTTGAGCTGGAGCGTCACCCCCACCTTGTTCGACATCATCTTCGTCCGATACGCAAAGAACGCGTCATAGTAAGTGTGGGCCTTGTCGTAGACCGGCCGCGCCGGATCCAGCTTGGTAATGATGGCCGGTAGGCTTTCCATCCCAAAGTACCCGATCGCGCCCTTGTCCTCCCAGCGCACCGCGCCACCGACCGTGAGCCGCTTCAGCCAATCGCGGTCGATGCCGAGCCCAGCGAGCCGGTAGCTGCTCGTCAGGTTGGCGCGGTAACGGCGAATCTGCGGACGACTCTTGCCCTCGGTGGCGGTTGCAATGTCGAGCTGTGACACCACATTGTTCTGCAGGAACTGCGACGGCGAATTGGTGCCGTTGTAACGTTCCGTGAACCAGGGCCGGCCAATCTCGGGGTCGATGATGCTCTGCCAGATCGGCAGCCGCTCGTTGATCCAGTTCGAGACGCCCGGCGCGAGCTTCGAATCAATCGACTGCTGCTCCGTCACATTGAACTTGGTCGTCCAAACCGAATTCGGATTGAAGTGCACCTCAATCTCCGTGCCCTTGGCCGTCACGTCCTGCGTCTCGGCCACCAGCGAGTTCTGAAGGTCGCGCGATTCCTCGCGGGTCAAATACGAGATGTCCAACTTGGTGATGCGCGCGACCTCCTGGTTGATTTGATCAATTGTCAGCGTGCGACCCTGCGCGGTCGCGGCGTTCGTCACCCACGCGCGCGCCCGCGTCGTCAGGTTGAAGAACTGGTTGCTGTTGGGTGAATCGAAATCCATGTTGCGTACCCGCTGCGCCAGGGTGCGCATGCTGCCGTTCCGGGTGTCGATCTGCGTCGTTTCATATCGGTTGGCGCGCAGCACGAGCTTGCCGTTGAAGAGATTCAGCGAGAAACCGTAGTCCTTCCCGGCGCCAGTCGGATCGGGCAGTGAATTCAGGTAGAGCCCGACCGCGTAGCCAGCGGGCTGGAAGCTGTCGGACTCGTTGTAGTGCAGGTTCAGCCACCGTGTCGGCTTGAGGACGGCTCCGGCCGTCCGCGTATCGCCCGAAGCGCGCACCCAGTCCGCCGGCAGCAGGTCGAAGGTGGAGTCATAGTCGAGCACCACGCCGTCAGGCGTCGCGACAAAGACCGGCCTGCCGCGCTGGCGGTTCAGGCGTTCGTCCATGCGCAGACCAAACGTGGTAACCAGACGGCCGCCGAAAAGATGGCTCTGGAGGACCCCGCCGCGTGTCTTGAGGATCGTTTTATCCCAGGTGTTGGTCGAGTCGTACCAGTAGCCGGGCGCGAGCCGCGCCTGCTCGGTGGTGAAATTGGGCGTGGCGTTGGCCGCACCGGGATTCGTCCACCCGCCCCAGCGATAGGGGTACGTGCCTGGCGTGAAATCGCGGGGCGCCTGATCGGCGTTGAAGCCCTGGTTGTCGCCCACGTAATAGCGATAATAGGTGAGGGCCACGTTGGGCCGGGTGAATTCGAATGAAGAGCCCGTCGGCGCCTGATACCACGCATGGCTGGAAGAGATTACGTCGCGGAACGTGTCCGTGCGCGCACGGTTGTTCTTGTACTCACCGTAGCCGACGACCTGGTGCATGCCGACCCAGCGGAGGACGTTCTTCTCTTCGCGCAGATCCAGCTTGTACGCCAGCTGACCGCGGTAGGTCTCGCGCTCGTAGGGGCCGCCGGACATGCCCTTGATATTCCAGAGCGCGATGTAGGGCCGCAGGAAGAAAGGATTGGCGGAGCCGTCGGGCAGTCGCTCATTGACGTCGACGTGCAGGAAACCGGTGGCGCCCGAGCTGCCGGCGGTGCCAGCGAGATTGCGGTTCATCCGCCGGCCGGCCTCGCGGAAATAGCCGGCTTGGAAGGCGAGCTGGTGCCGGCGGGTGTCGAAGAAAATCTGCTCGAGCTGCGCGTGGGTGGTCAGCGTGGTCTCGTTGATGCGGTTCATCGCGGCCAGGTTGATGTTTTTCCAGTCGTAGAGTGCCCGGCTGCTCACCGTCGGATCGCTGGAAAAGAGCGGTTGGGTCGCGCGAACCTGCTCCGGCGTGGTGTTGACGAGGACAATGTTCTGGTTGCGGCCGTCCGGTGAGCTCGTGCTGGTCGTGCGCGCCGGGCCCCAGAAGCCGATTGAGCCGTTCGTGTCGACGAAGAGCGCCGACTGGTCGCGCAGGCTCGCGCTGGCGAAATACGGCGGCAGCGTGGTCGCGGTGAACGTGCCCGGCACGCGCACGCCGTTGAGCTTCGCAGTGGTCGTGACGGGGTCCCAGGTGGGCATGCCAGCCTTGATCCAGCCGGTGATGGCGTCCCGGGGCATCGTGGTGTTCGGCCGCTGCCCCGTGATGTGATAGTAGGAATGCGACCCGGTGATCGACGTGTACTTGAACGGTTGATAGCGGATCATCCCGTTCAGCCTCTTTGTGTCGGTGCCCGAGGGCTTGCGGGTGAAACCGTCGTGCTGGTACACCGCGCTGCCGCGGACGGCCAGGACGCCCTTCTTCAGGATGCGGTTGAGATCGAGGCTCCCGCGGTAGCCGTCCCAGTCGTCCGCGCGAAACTGGAGTTGCGAGCGGTTGCGGGTGACGTTGGCCGAGGCCGGCTGCATGTTCACGGTGCCGGCGGCATTGCCCAGGCCAAACACGGTCGAGTTGGGTCCGCGACTGATCTCCACGGCATCGACATTGATCGGATCGATCGGCACGCGGCCGCTGGTCTCGAAATTGCCGAAGGAAATGTTCGCGGCGCCGACGCCGCGCACCCGGTTCGAGCCATTCGGGTTGAGCGAGTTGTCGACCGGGCTGCCATTGCGGTCGACCGAGAACTCGGTGTAGGTGCCGGTGCCCTCCGTGCCCGCCTCATAGAGGAAGATGTCGTTGATATCGAGCAGCGCGAAGTCGGTCATCTGTTCCTTCGTGACGACGCTGATCGAGGAGGCGAGGTCCTCGACCTTGGAGTTGAGCCGCGTGCCGGACATCGTGCTCGAGGCGTAATACCCGCGACCCTCGGACGTCACCTCGAACGGAGACAGCTGGACCATCTCTTCAGCCTTCGGATTCGCACTCGTAGAGGCGGAGGTGACTGCCGCGGCAGCAGTGCGCTGCGCCGCCTCCATCGCCGTGGTTTCCTCCGGATCGAGCCGGCCATTGCGGTTGGTATCGTAACTGGCGAGATCCGTGGGGAACGGCGCAGGGGCTTGCGCCCGGGCGGCGATAGCCGGCTGCAGCAGAAGGCCGGCGAGCGCCAGCAGGGCTCGAAACGGGACGGAAGGATTATTTGAGTTCACGGGATTGGCCGAAGCCGGTTGGGTACGCAGGAGCTTCCGGCGGAGGCAGTGGGGTCGGGAGCATCTATGCACGTCCTCGTCGGAATTTCTAACTGAAAATCCCGAATACAACCGGCCGTGCGGCGAGGCCCCGGGATACGTAGCCTGACTGGAATGGCAAACGGTTCGACGCCCCAAGCGCGCGCTATTTCCCGCCCACTTTTTCACCCAGCAGCGCCTGCACCTGGTTCACGTCCTTGTCGCCCCGGCCGGAAAGGTTGATGATCAAAACCTGGTCACGCTTCATCGCCTTCGCCCGCTTGAATCCGTGCACCAGCGCATGAGTGCTTTCCAGCGCCGGGATGATTCCCTCCAGCCGGGAGCAGAGTTTGAACGCCTCCATCACCTCGACGTCGCAGGCGTACGCAAATTCGATCCGGTTCCGATCGCGATAATAAGCATGCTCCGGCCCGATGGCCGCATAATCCAGACCCGCGCTCACGGAGTGAGTCAGCTCAATCTGCCCGTCGGGATTCTGCAGGATGTACGTCTTGCAGCCTTGCAGGACCCCGAGCTTGCCGCCTTCGAAACGCGCCGCGTGATCGCCGCGTGTGATCCCGCGCCCGCCGGCTTCGACGCCGATCAGTTTGACGCCCGGGTCCTCCAGGAATTCGAAGAAAAATCCGATGGCGTTCGACCCGCCGCCCACGCACGCGACCATCTCATCCGGCAGCCTGCCCTCCCGCGCCAGGATTTGTTCGCGGACCTCCTGCCCGATCACCCGGTGAAAATCACGGACCATCATTGGATACGGGTGAGACCCCAGCGCCGAGCCGAGGATGTAGTGCGTGCCGCGCACATTCGTGACCCAGTCGCGCATCGCCTCGTTGATCGCTTCCTTCAGCGTTTTCTGGCCGGCCTCGACGCCGCGCACTTCGGCGCCCATCAGTCGCATCCGAAAAACATTCAGCGCCTGCCGCTCCATGTCGACCGCCCCCATGTAGACCACGCACTCGAGACCGGGGCGGGACAGCACGGCGTGGCCACCGCGGCAGTATGCGCCAAGTTCGGGCTCGAGTGCGTGGTCTATATGGGGGCGGTCGACATGGAGCGGCAGGCGCTGAATGTTTTTCGGATGCGACTGATGGGC
>JBKJRG010000147.1:0-6696 GCA_046594805.1 Opitutaceae bacterium
TAGTTTTCGTTCACGTTGGGCGGAGTGGCGAGCGCGCCGGCGGCGAGCTCGGGCATCTGCGCCAGAATCGCGTGCGCCCGTGGGCCGCGGGCAACAACTACGGCAAGTGGACCGCCAACGGCCGGCGGATGTTCGCCTTCGGCACCCCGGAGTCGCCCGCCGGCGCGCTCGCCACTCCGCCCAACGTGAACGAAAACTACACGCAGACCTACGCCTCCGCCAACACCGGCGCCCCGAACAACCTGCTCCCCGCCCGCGCCGATCTCGACGGCCTCCTCGGCATCGAGCAGCGCACCGCCAACACCGGCACGTATAATCTTTTCATGGACGGCCCCCTCGCCGGCAAGACCCTCTACCTCGGCACCCGCGCGCAGGGCGCCCGCTACTACCGCACCTCGTCCGGCTACGGCAACGCCGCCGGCTTCAACACGCCGTTTCCCGTCACCGACGAGTCCATCTACCCGCGCACGGGCAACATCGCCGGCCCGGGGCAGTATGTGGAAATCGACTACCACACCGTCGGCGCCACCATCGAACAGCGCGTCGGCCCGTCGCTCTTCCTCGAAGCGACGGTGAACCGCACGACGCGCGAATTCCTGAACCGCAGCGTGCTCGGGTTTTCGAGCATCAGCGTCCAATACGACGCCACCTCGCAGCTCCCCACCTTTCGCGGCGATTTCAACTACAACGCCACGCCCGGCGGACCGGCGACCACCGGCCAGGGCGTCGGCGCGCTCAACTTCGCCCAGCTCGTGGCCAACCCGCTGGCGGGCCAGATGCTGGTGACCTACAATCCCAGCTATTATAACCACAAGAACACCCTCGACGACGCGCGCCTCAGCGCGAGCTACCGGTTCGAGCTCGGCCGCGCCGGCAGCCACACCTTGCTCGCGTTTGGGAGCCGCGCGGAGTCGGAAGTGGACCGCCGCGATTTTTCCATCGGCAATGTCGATCCGGCGCGCGCGGTCACGAACCAGTTCACCAACGTGCCGGTGCGGGTGCGGCACGTCGATGTGTTCAGCCCCAATCTCGCCGCCCGCGGCATCCCCGATCCCTTCAACGATCCGGCGCCGGCGAGCAACGTGATCTACGGCGCGCCGGCCGAGCGCTTCACGCCCGGCTTCCTCGCGAGCGGTCGTTCCCATTCGCGCATCAGGATCGACTCGGCCGCCGTGGCCGCGCACAGCGCGTTTTTCAATCGGAACCTGATTACAACCTTCGGCGGCCGCCGCGACCGGATCAAGGTCTACAACGACGGCCCGCTCATCCGCGACCTCCCGACCCAGGTCGTGACCGGGCTCACGCCCGCCACGCGCGCCTCCGTCGATCAGTCCGGCAACACCTACTCGGTCGGGGCGGTGTATCATCTGCCGTGGCTCAAGGGCCTGAGCGCGTTCGGCAACAAATCGACCAACTTCCGCGATCAATCCGGCGCCCAGCGCTTCGAGGACGAAGCGCTCCGCCCGCAGCGCGAGATCGGCCCGCTCGAGGGCGAGGGCCGCGACTACGGCCTCAAATTCGGCTTCCTCGACGGCCGGATCAACGCGACGCTCACCCGCTTCGAAGTCGCGCAGACCAACGCCGCCACGGGGTTCGACGGCAACGTCACCAATTACATCGGCGCGATCTGGACCACCCTCCAGAACAACGGTCCCGACACGCTCCAGACCGACGCGCAGAATCCCCAAGGCCACCACGTCGGCGGCTCCGACACGCGCGCGCAAAAATCCGCCGGTTGGGAGCTGGAGCTGACCGCGAATCCCCTGCGTGGCTGGCGTGTCTCATTCAACGTCAGCAAATCGGAGAACGTCGTCTCCGGCCTCGGCGAAAACGTGGCCGCCTACGTCCAGAAACACCGCGCGACCTGGCAGGCGCGTAGCTCGCTCCCCTACAACACCGGCCCTGGGGTCGGGCCCGGCTTCCTCACCAATTCCGGCGGTTCGAACACGGTCGGCGCGCTGATCACCGGGCTCGACGGCATTCTCGCCTTCATCAAGTCGGGCGAAAACCGGACAGAGGTGAACATCCGCCCCTGGAACGCGAATGGTTTCAGCGCGTATCGTTTCAGCTCCGGGCCGCTGAAAAATCTCACCCTCGGCGGCGGCGTGAACTATCGTGGCAAGGCGATTATCGGCGTGAAGGCGCCAAGTTCGCCGAGCGATCCGGACCAGAGCGTCCAGATCTTCAAAGGCAACGCCTACTACCTCGTCAACGCGATGGCCGGCTATGAATTCAAGCCGCGCGCAAAATTCACCCTGCGGACGCAGCTCAACATCGAAAACCTCCTCGACAACGGTGAACTGCAGGTGCTCGCGTCGAACTACGGCATCTCCCAGCCACCGCTCAACACCGGCACGATCAACAAGTGGTATTACCACCTCGAGCCCCGCCGCTACAGCGTGTCGGTGACGTTCGGCTTCTGATGCCACGCATCCTAGTCCGACGCCCCGCGCATCGTGCAGGAGGCCATCCGCCTCGGCTACCGCCACCTCGACTCCGCTTGCGACTACGGCAACGAACGCGAGGCGAGGTCGGCATCGGCACGCGGACGCCGCGCAAAATTTGCGGCGACTCAGTGATAGATTGGCAACCTGACCCTGTTTTTTGGCCCCGCACGGTCGAAGAAGTGGACAAACTTGTTGGAAGGTATTTCCCCCTTCGAAATTGATCGAGCGCCGCCGTCGCGGGGTGCGCCGCCGTCGCGGGGTCAGGGCGCTACAAGTTGATTGGCGCGAAACGTAAGTGCGCACCGAAGTGGGGGAGCCCGTGTTGAGCGCGTGCGCAATTCAGCGATACGGAGCTCGGGCTCGAAGCCGGCGGTTTGGGCGTCTCAGCGCAAGGTGAAAGTGATTCGGGATCGGGGCATGCGCGTGCACACGCCAGGCAAAACGGATCACCGCTTCCTCCAGCACACCCGTGAGCGCCCGCCCCGCGCCGACGGAGCCAGACACGGCCTGACGATAATTGCCCCGGTCGAGTACGTGATATCGCGCACCAGAAATCTCAAGGCGCAGCGGCTGGCCCATGCTGCACGAAGACGCGAGGGCGAACAGCGCGTCAGTCCGCGAAATCCCGAATTTTGGGATAAAGAATCAACTTGTAGCGCCCTGACCCCGCGGGGTTCCCTTCCAAAGGGCTTCGGACTTTGGAACTGCAGCTTCCAATCCTTTCCTTATCTCCAATTCGAGCCGCCGCCGTCGCGGGGTCAGGGCGCTACAAGTTGATTGGCGCGAAACGTAAGTGCGCACCGAAGTGGGGGAGCCCCTGTTGAGCGCGTGCGCAATTCATGGCGGCGAATCGAAAACGGGAGCTTGGAACCGCAGATTTCGCAGAGAGCGCAGATGGCCAAGCCGATTCGTGCAAGAACCCTGAGATTGAGGTATCTTTATCTGCGTTCATCTGCGCCATCTGCGGGTGCTCGGGTTTGTTCACTCATGCACCGTGCTGCTCGCACTCCTCGAACAGGGTGAGGGTGAGGCCTGAGGTGTTTCGCTGGCTCTTGGTGCAATCAGGACATCCTATCCGCTTTAGCTTCAGGACATCGTATCCAGTGGGTAGTGGGTGGTGGTGTGATTTGAGTTGGATTACGCAGCAAGACTAACCGCTTTGACGGAGCGGCTCGGCGCGGAGTCAAAGCGGTTAGTCTGTAAATTGATCGTGCCGACGAAGAGGTAATTGAACCAGACTTCGAGTTGCTCCAAGCCGACCACGCGCAGACCGACTTCCCAGCCGGAAAGTGCCTGGGTGAGATAGACCGTCTGGCCATGGCACAGGATCATGCCGTTTTGCGCTACTCGGCGGGTGAAGAAACCCGTGCCGTAGTCCAAAAGAACGGGGCCGACCGGATAGGCTCTTTTGGATTTGTGATACACTTCGCCCGGAAATCGGTCCTGGAGTTTCTCGTGGGGGCGCTGGTGATTATACTCTTCGCACCACACATCCAAAGCAGCTTGTTGCGTGCGGCGATTCAGCTGCACTTTCGTGGCCACTTCCGCGGCAATATCTTTATGCATCCGCTCGTGGGCGCCATTGTCCTGCGGGTGCGCCGGACGGCTGTGCTCCAGTTCGATCCCGAGCGCCACCCACGAAGCAGACAGCTTGCTCAAGCCCAGCGGCGCAGCCCACGAGGCAAATGGGCTGCCGTTGTCCGACTTGATCACCTTGGGCAGTCCATAGAGCTGAAACAGGCGGAAAAACTCGGCCTGCACCGCCGCGCTGCGCCCGTTCTCCAACACCTGCGCACTGAGGATAAATTTGCTGAAGGCGTCGCGCACCGTGAGTGGTTCACAACGCTCTCCACCGCCCAGCCGCCACCAGCCCTTGAAGTCCACCGTCCACACGTCGTTGGGCGCACCAACCTTGGCGGCCGCCAGCACCAGCGCGGGGTCGCGTTTTAGCCGGCGCTTCCTCGCCTGCACCAAACCCGCTTGCTTCAACAACCGGTGGCAACTCGAAAGACTCAACGTTTTACCCTGCGCCCGCCGATATAACTCACAGATCTTCCTCGGCCCCCATGCCGGGTGACTCAACTTCAATCGCACCACGGCGCAAACCACCGCCTCCCCCAACTCGGTCGGACTGCTGAGCGGTCGGCGACTTTGCTCGGCCAGGAAATTGATCCCGTCGGCCTTCGCCTTTTCCCGCCACTGCCGGCCGGTCTTGCGCGTCACGCCATATTCCAGGCACAACGCCGCCGTCGCGGGGTCAGGGCGCTACAAGTTGATTGGCGCCGCCGTCGCGGGGTCAGGGCGCTACAAGTTGATTGGCGCGAAACGTAAGTGCGCACCGAAGTGGGGGAGCCCATGTTGAGCGCGTGCGCAATTCATGGCGGCGAATCAAAACGGGAGCTTGGAACCGCAGATTTCGCAGAGAGTGCAGATGGCCAAGCCGATTCGTGCAAGAACCGTGAGATTGAGGTATCTTTATCTGCGTTCATCTGCGCCATCTGCGGGTGCTCGGGTTTGTTCACTCATACACCGTGCTGCTCGCACTCCTCAAACAGGGTGAGGGTGAGGCCTGAGGTGTTCCGCTGGCTCCTCGATTCCCCCATAGCCCCGCTTCACGCGGGGTTCGCGTTTGAGTGAGGTCGACGTGGTCGGCGGTCATGGCGGGGAATCGAAAACGGGAGCTTGGAACCGCAGATTTCGCAGAGAGCGCAGATGGCCAAGCCGATTCGTGCAAGAACCCTGGGATTGGGGTATCTTTATCTGCGTGCATCTGCGCCATCTGCGGGTGCTCGGATTTGTTCACTGATCCACCGTGCTGCTCGCACTCCTCAAATAGCGCCTCTGTCGCGGAGTCAGGGCGCTACAAGTTGATTGGCGCGACACGTAAGTGCGCACTGAATTGGGGAGCCCGTGTTGAGCGCGTGCGCAATTCAGCGATACAGGGCTCGGGCTCGAAGCCTGAGGGTTTGGGCGTCTGAGCGCAGGGTGAAAGTGATTCGGGATCGCGGCATGCGCGTGCCCCCGCCAGGCAAAACGGATCGCCGCTTCCTCCAGCACACCTGTGAGCGCCCGCCCCGCGCCGACGGAGCCAGACACGGCCTGACGATAATTGCCCCAGTCGAACACGTGATACCGCGCACCAGGAATATGAAGGCGCAGCGGCCGGACCATGCTGCACGAAGACGCGAGGGCGAACAGCGTGCCAGTCCGCGAAATCCCGAATTTTTGGAGAAAGAATCAAATTGTAGCGCCCTGACCCCGCGGGGTTCGGGCGCAACGAACGCGAGGTCGGCATCGGCACGCGGACGCCGCGCAAAACTTGCGACGACTCAGTGATAGATTGGCAACCTGACCCTGTTTTTTGGCCCCGCTGGCTCTTCGCGGATCCGTCCGGCCGACGTCTTCGTCCAACCGTGATGTCGATCGCTCGATTCCCCCATAGCCCCGCTTCAGCTCCCCCGCTCGCGACCTACTTCACTTCAGGTTCGGCCTTTTGCCTCCGTTACAGCTCCAGATTTGGGTCTGAGGTCGTCACTTCATATTTTTTCAGTATCGCGACGACTGCTGCGTCTGAGCTTGCATGCCCCTTGTAGAAATCGGAAGCCACAGCAGCGATTTCCTCGATTCTTTGCCACAAACCACGATATCGCGGATGGCCGTCCGGCTCATTTGTCCTCGCACGCTCGATCGCCTCCGCAAGCAGATCGTCAAGCAACTCGTCCGGCAGTTGGATGTGCGACAAGCCTCGCGCCTTCACGATTGAGCCGAGTGACTTTGCGAGGCCGGGAACTACAGCGTCATCAACAATTCGGTCGTTGAACGGTAGCCAAAAGAGCCGAGCTAGAATATTCATACGGCTTCCGGGCATCGGCAGTCGTCCTGCTCAAGGAAGAAGGACGCGCGATAGACCCAATCGTTCGCTATGACTGCGACCATGGAAATCATCGGCGTGGAGAGTGCTTGGTTTGCCGAACGTTAAAGGTGAGCCGCGCCGGGCAAATTACCACGGAGTTTCGCCTGCGGGAAAAGCGACCAAAGCACCCCCAGCCCCGGCGTTGGCTCTGGCGACTGGTTCGGCGACTGGGAGTGCTCGCTCACGGCGGTGATGAATAGCGCGATCTTTGGGTGGAACGCCGCTGATAAGTTTTTCCAGGCAGGGGCTCACGCGAACACGCGAAGGCGCGAAGCAATCCTGCCTTCTTCGCGCTCTTCGCGGCTTCGCGTGAGCCAGGTATTGGCGCGCGCATGG
>JBKJRG010000182.1:0-4828 GCA_046594805.1 Opitutaceae bacterium
GCGCTCAGCGACCGGAGCGCTCGCAAGCGAGCTGGCCTACCGCCAACCGGCAGATGCGCCCCCTCAACCACATGTCGGCATGAGAGTTGCCTTCCGGTTCTTCCTTTGATGAAGTCCGGCCAGCACGACTGATGACGGACGCGCGCTCGAACTTCGCTGCGACCGTGGCGAAGGAACGTGCGCGTTGCACCTAACCGACTGACAACGCCATGAACCTACACCACCCCCGCTCCCCCCGTTCCGCGTCCATGATGCTCGCCGCTGCCCTGGCCATCTCGAGCGCGCGCCTCCTTGCCCAAGCCGTCGCACCCGCGACCACGCCCGCCGGCTCCGCCGCCGCAGCGAAAACCGATGAGACCGTGAAGCTGGAGGCCTTTACCGTCACTGGCACCAACATCAAGCGGCTCGATTTCGAAAAGGTTTTGCCCGTCACCGTGTTCAGCAAGGAACTGATCGACGCGCGCAATGCGCTCACCCCCGTCGAGCTCCTGACCGCGCTTCCCCAGATCACCAACGTGCCGCTCAACGAGTCCACCAGCGGTGGCGCGAATTCCCGCGGCGACAACGCCAACGTCAACCTCCGCGGCATCGGCGCCAGCTACTCGCTCGTGCTGCTCAACGGCCGCCGGCTTGCCCCGCACCCGGCCACGTCACCCGACGCGGGCCAGCTCGCGTCATACGTCAACGTCAACCAACTCCCGATGCAGGGCATCGAACGGATCGATGTGCTGCGCGATGGCGCCTCGTCCATCTATGGCTCCGATGCGGTCGCGGGCGTGATCAATTACATTACGCGGAAGGATTTTCGTGGCACCGAGGTGCGGGCGCGTCTCGGCGTCCCCGAGCACGGCGAAGGGCGCAGCTACCAGGGCACCCTCACGCACGGGCGCGATTTCGCCGGCGGCAAGGGCCGGTGGTTGAGCACGCTGGATTACCTGAAGCGCGAGGAGATTTCCTACGGCTCCCGCTCGCGCTCGGCGAATCCCGACCACTCCGGGCTGGTGCCCGCGCCCTTCAATGTGCCCGGCAGCGCCTTCGACGATCGCGCGACGATCGGCATTTATCCGACGTTCCGCATCGGCGCCGCCACGGCGACCAATTACTTCCGCCCGGTCAACGGCACGCCGGCCCTCACCGCCGCCGCGCCGACGCGCGCCGCCAACCCGGAGTATTATTTCAACATCACGCAATTCCAGAACCTGGGGCAAACCGCGAGCGACCGGATCAACTGGTTCAATAACATCGAGGTCGATGTCTCCGAGCGGATCACCCTGTTCGCCGACCTCGCGGTGTACCATTCGAACACGAGGCTTCTGCGCCAGCCGATCAACTTCAACGCCCCGACTTCGGATCAGCTCGCGCCGCTCTCCGTCGACAATCCCTACAATCCCTACGGCTCGCGGTTCTTTTCGCCGACCGGCGCGCCCAACGTCGATGGCACGGCGCGGCTGACCGGCACCCCGCAGCCGATCACGCTCCTCGCCCTTTCGCTGATCGACAACGGACCCGAGGACGTCGATGTCCATTCCGGCATTTATCGCGGTGTGGTCGGGCTGCGCGGGAAGCTGGGCAACGATTGGACCTGGGATACGGGTGTGCTCTACACCCGGGCCTACGCGTCGGACATTTCCACCCATGCGGTGCGCGAGTCGTTGTTTCAGCGCGCCCTGCAGCGGACGGACGCGACAGCCTTCAATCCCTTCGGCTATACGTTTCGCGTGGCGGGCAACGCCGTCGTGCCCAATCAGCCCTACACGAATCCCCGTAGCGTCCTCGACACCTTCGTCCAAATCTGGCGGCGCAATGCCGCCACCTCGATTGCGAGCTACGACCTGCGCGCGGGCGGGCCGGTCTTCCGGTATTGGGGCAACACCGTCTCGGTCTCCGCGGGCGGCGAGGCGCGTCGCGAACAGTTTTCAGACAATCGTCCGCCATTTGTCGGGATCAACCCGGCCGGGTCCGGGCTGAACGAGAATGACAACGACTACATCCTCGCGTCGCCGAAGCCTAATTCGTCCGGCACGCGCAACATCTACAGTGGCTACGTCGAGACCATCATCCCGATCGTGACGCCGGAAAAACGGATCACCGCCATCAATTCCCTCGAGCTTTCCGGCTCGGCGCGCTACGAAAACTACAGCGATTTCGGCACCACCACGCGGCCGAAGGTCAGCTTGAACTGGCGTCCGTACGGCGGGCTCATGCTCCGCGGCTCATTCAACAAGGGCTTCGCCGCGCCCAACCTGCCGACGCTCTATGCCCCGAGCCAGTTCACCGTCGACAGCCTCCCTGGCCGCGTTGACCCGTACTTGTCGCAGACGCTCGGCACGGCGTCCTACGTCATGCGCAATTACTCGACGGGCAACCCGAAACTCAAGCCCATCACGTCCGAAGGCAAGAGCGCGGGTTTTGTTCTCGAGGTGCCGAAAGTCAAAGGGCTGTCCATCACGGCGGACTACTGGCAGGTCGATCAAACCAACGTGGTCGGCTCACGGCTCGACACGCAGATCCTGGATAACGACAACGCGCTGCTGCGCGCTTATACGCAGTCCCAGCTCGCGGCCGGTCGCACCATCACACAGATCGATCTCGGCAGTGGGAACGCGGCGACTTACAAGGGCGACCCGTCGATCGCGCGTTTCGCGCCCACCGCGCAGGACATCGCGGCGTTCGCGGCCTACAACGCCAGCCGTCCGGCCGCGCAGCAGGCGGCGGTCGTCGGCACCGTCTTCTCGCGCACCGCACCGTACGAGAACATCGCGACCGGTTTCGTCAGCGGTGTCGATATGAGCCTGGCCTATCAGCTGCCGGCGACGGCGCTCGGCCGGCTTTCGCTCAACACCGAGTGGAGCTACATCATCAAGACGTTTCAGCTCCGGACACCCGCGGGCGGCGTGCCCACGCGGGTGGAGCGTTTGGGCGTCGACGGCACCACCCGCTGGCGTGGCATCAGCACCGTGACCTGGCGGAGGAACGAGTGGAACGCCAACCTCAGCGCCTACTATGTCGGCCACTTCGCCGACTCCTCCGCCACGACCACCGCGGCGGTGTTCACGAACCTCGGCCAGCCCCGGTACATCTCGAAGCAGCTCGACAGCGGCACGACGCTTTATCGTTACCGCGTGGGCGACGTGATCAGCTACAACGCGGCCATCGGTTACCGGTTTCGCCGTGATGCTTCTCCGTGGTTTCGCCACAGCTCCGTGCGACTCGGCATCATCAACCTGACGGACAAGGAGCCGCCGGTCACCGCCGACACGGCCGGATACTCCACCTCCGTCCACGCCAGCCTGTTCGCCGGCCGGACGTGGACGCTCGAGCTCACGCGCCAGTTCTAAAGTAGGGCGGGTCTCTGATCCGCCCTTTGGTCACCTGGGGGCGCAGCCAGACCACGGTCTTTCGTTTTGGCCGCGTAAATGTAGGCCAGCGCGCTTGCGAGCGCGGTTTGGCGCGCGCAAGCGCGCTGACCTACGGTAAAGGCGTTTGAACAGCCAAAACGAAAGACCATGGGAGCCAGACTGCGCCCCACAGTCGACGGTTGCCCGTTCTCCTGTTCCACTTCCCAACTTCGCATGAAATTTCGCCTCTTCGCCGTGTCCGCCGTTTTTCTTCCGGCTGCGCTTTATGCGCAGTCGACCAAGCCGGACGTGCTCAGGCGAATGGACGAGGGCAAGGCCACCTACGAAGAGATCGCGATGAAGATTTGGGGTTACGCCGAGGTCGGCTACCAGGAGGTCAAGAGCACTGCGCTGCTCCAGGACCAATTGAAGAAGGAAGGTTTCAAGGTGGAGGCGGGCGTCGCGGGCATCCCGACCGCCTTCGTTGCCAGTTTCGGGAGCGGCCAGCCCGTGATCGGAATCCTCGCGGAGTATGACGCGCTGCCGGGTGTCTCGCAGGACGCGGTCCCGGAAAAAAAGGAACGGCCGGGCGTGCCGGCGGGCCATGCGTGCGGGCATCATCTCTTTGGCGCCGGCTCGATTCAGGCGGCCATCGCGGTGAAGGGCTGGATGCAGGCCACGGGCCAGAAGGGGACGCTGCGGGTTTATGGCACGCCGGCGGAAGAAGGCGGCTCCGGCAAAGTCTACATGGTGCGCGAGGGATTGTTCAAGGACGTGGATGTGGCGATCCACTGGCACCCGGGCGATCGCAACAACATCACGATGACGAGCTCACTGGCGAACAAGTCGGGCAAGTTTCGTTTCCGGGGCACGGCGTCGCACGCCGCCAGCGCGCCGGAGCGCGGTCGCTCGGCGCTCGATGGCGTCGAGGCGATGGACCACATGGCGAACATGCTGCGCGAGCACGTGCCGGACAGCACGCGCATCCATTATGTGATCACGCGCGGCGGCGAGGCGCCGAACGTGGTGCCGGCGTTCGCGGAGGTCTATTACTACGTCCGCAGCCCGAGCCGGGAGATTGTCAAGGAAGTGTGGGCCCGGATCGAAGACGCCGCGCGCGGCGCGGCGCTGGGCACGGGCACGACCGTCGACTGGGAGCTGACCGGCGGGGTTTATGAGCTGCTGCCCAATGAGGCGCTGGGCCGGCTGATGCAGGACAATTTTGCGGCGGTTGGAGGCGTGACGTATACGCCGGAGGAAAGGGCATTCGCGCTGAAGATCGGCCAGACCGTGTACGGCAAGGCGCCGGCACCGGAAACCGCGGCCCTCGTCCAGCCGTTCAACCCGAACCCGCCGCGCGAGGCCGGGGGCTCGACCGACGTGGGGGACGTGAGCTGGGTGGTGCCGACCGTCGGGTTGCGGGCCGCGACGTGGGCGCCGGGCACGCCCGGGCACAGCTGGCAGGCGGTCGCCTGCGGCGGGACCTCGAT
>JBKJRG010000263.1:0-3684 GCA_046594805.1 Opitutaceae bacterium
GGCAAAGCAGCATGAGCGAAATCGCAATCAACACGACCATGCTGGGATCGACCCAGGCGCTGCCGAAAATCCACAGCGCGAGCGCGAGCACGACCAGCGCGGCCATGACCAGCTCTCGAGGCGTGACGCGACCCATCGAAGCGAGCTGGCGGCCGGCCCACAAGGGCACCTCCACGCTTCGCCGCAGTTCGGGCGGATAGATCACATACACCAGCCACGGGACAGCCACGAACAGCACTCCACCAATCGGGAGAAACCCGAGAAACCACTGCATCCAGGTGATCTCGACGCCCGCAATTTTCCTTGCGAGGTCGACCGCGAGCAGGTTGGGCACGAGCGCGGTCAGGAACATCGAGCTCGTCACGCACGTCGTCGCGAACGCGACCCACATGAGGTAGGCGCCGATCCGGCGCGCAGTGGGCCCCGGAAGCGAGTCGTAGAGCTCCGGGATGCTGCGGACGACGGGGAAAACGGTCCCGGCGCTCCGCGCGGTGTTCGACGGCGTAAAGGGCGCGAGGGCAAGATCCGACAGCGCGATGGCGTATCCGAGGCCGAGGGTGCGACCGCCGAGTCGCTTTACCAGCACCAGCGCGATGCGACGACCGAGGCCGGTTTGCTCATAACCCATCGCGAAGACGAACGCGCCAAAGATCAGCCAGACGGTGCTGTTGGCGAACCCCCCGAGCGCCCATTTGATCGATTCAGCGGGAAGATTGAAGCCGGGACCGGCGATCTGCGCCGGCGTGAAAGGCAGGCCCAGCAATCCGGCGAGGGTGACGCCCAGGACGCCCACCGCTGCCGCCGGGATCGGCTCGGCGATCAGGGCGACAATAACGGAGGCGAAGACCGCAAAATAATACCAAGCATGCGGCGCAAGGCCGGACGGGACTGGACAGAGCGCGAGGACCAGGCCGGTGAGGAGCGGTGCCGCGATCCGTGCGAGGTGCGCGGGGCGCACGCCACCGCGGGCCGGCAATGGGGAGGGAGGTAAGCTTGAACTATTCAGCGAAGTGTGACGCTGGGTATTATCTGATCCAACTCCCCGCCGCGGCCCACGGCCCTTCCCGGTGGCGCCACGCTTCGGGTGGACGGCGTCGGCCGCGTGACGGCGTGGCGACGAGCGCCAGCCCTACCTCATGAGCCGGGCAACGGAATTTCATTTGCCGACCTCGCGAACGATCGCGGCGGTGATTTGCGCGGTGGTGAGTTTCCCACCCACGTCGGGCGTGAGATGCTTGGCGGCGAGCGCCTGCTCCACGGCGGATCGAATCAAGGCGGCGGCCTGGGATTCCCCCAACCACTCCAGCATCATCGCGGCGCTGAGAATCGCGCCCGTGGGATTGGCGATCCCCTGGCCCGCGATATCCGGCGCCGAGCCGTGGACCGGCTCGAAGAGCGAAGGGAATTTACGCTCGGGATTCAAATTGGCCGACGGGTTGAGCCCGAGGCTGCCCGTAATCCCACCGGTCAGATCGCTCAGGATATCGCCGAAGAGATTGGAGCCGACGATGACGTCGAAGGTGTGCGGCCGGCGTACGAGCTCGAGGGTGGCGGCATCGATGTGGAGCTTGTCGGTCGTGACGTCGGAGAACTGCGGCGTCAGTTCCGTCAGCACGCGATCCCAGAGCACGTAGGCATAACGCTGCGCGTTCGACTTCGTGATCATGGTGAGCTTCGGCCCGGTATTTGTAGGGGCGCCGCTTGTCGGCGCCCGGGCGTCGGCAAGCAACGCGCCTGCTACCCGCCGCCGTGCGTGGCGCGTACGGGCCAGCTCGAACGCAAACCGCAGGATTCGCTCCACCCCGCGCCGCGTGTGGACCGCGGTCTGCACGGCCACCTCGGCGGGTGTACCGGTGGCGAGGAAGCCGCCATTATCGACGTACTCGCCCTCGGAATTTTCGCGCACCACGACGATGTCGATGGGACGTTCGTCGCGCAACGGGCCGATGACACCGGGAAAGGTCCGCGCCGGCCGGACGCAGGCGTACAAGTCGAAGGCCTGGCGCAACTGGATCAGTGGCGTAAGCGTGACGTGATCGGGCAGGCGCGCGGGCCAGCCGACCGCGCCGAGAAAAATTGCGTCAAAGCCCCGGAGGGTTTTCAGAAAATCTTCCGGTGCGACCCGGCCATGACGATCGTAATGGGTCATTCCCCAGTCGAAACGCTCATAGGCGAGGTGGAATCCCCCGCACCTGCGCTCCGCGGCATCAAGCACGGCAACGGCGGCGTCGGTGACTTCGGGGCCAATGCCATCCCCGGGGTAAAGAGCAACGCGATGGTTTTTCACGGACCGCGATGCTCATTCGCGAGCTGGATAGGACGCGACCTGAAACTTCAGATAGTGCGGGGGCGGGGCGCATCTCAGTTTCTGGACAGCGCGAACGTGGCACGGGCGTCCCGCCCGTGGACGGCGCTCCGCGCCGCCTACATGGGCAGGATGCCCATGCCACACACGGGCAAGATGCCCGTGCCACGACAGGCTCCGAGGCGCTGTCCAGAAACTGAGATGCGCCCGCGGGGGCGGCAATCGGCTTTCTTGCGCCAACCCAGGCCCGCTGCGGAGAGCGGCCCCCTTCGAGCCTCCGACGCCTACGCCCGGACGCGCGCTTTGCGCATCGTGAGGTTTCGTCGCGTGGAGGCGTAGTCGGCCCGCAGCCGCCCCGCGCTGCGGGGGCTCACGAGGAGCATGCCGACAAACGTGCAGCCCAACGCTCCGAATCCGCGCGCCACAGCCCAGCCGGGACCCCGCATCATGATAAAGAGAGCGGCGATGAAAAACAGGATGCCGAGTAAACGGGTGACACGCATAAACAGTGGGTTAAATGGAGGGCGGCGGGCATCAGGGTTCCGCCGCGCGCTTTGCCCGCGGATTCCTCCCGACGTTGCCGTCTCCGTCTTCGTGTCGTGCGGCCCCGCTTGGTTGCCCCGAACCAGTGGGTTCCTCACCTACTTCTTTCAGCTACGGTTACCCAGATGGCGCAACTCAGCTTGCGGTGCAGGGGCGTCGCTTGTCGACGCCCGCGCCTACGTAAGCTCAGAGGCATTCGCGGGCGTCGGCAAGCGACGCCCCTACAACTCGCGAGGCCGGCAAAGATGTGGCGCTACGCTCCCGCGCAGCTATTTCGCCGACAGATGATCCGGGTAGATGCTCTGCACGATCGTCCTGAACGTCGTCGCAGTGGGGTACTTGGCAAGATACCGCTTCGCGCCCAACTGTTTGGCGCGATCTACATCCTCGGGTTCGTCCGAGCCTGAGAGGACAATGATGTTCAAAGGCGCGAGCTCCTTGCGCTGGCGGGCCCACTCGAGAAAGCCGAAACCGCCCAGCCCGGCCATTTTCAGGTCGAGAAAGAGCAGGCGGGGCAGCAGATGCCGTTCCTCCGAGTGCGAGAGCCAGGCGCGACTCAAAAAATCCACCACGCCGGCGCCATCGTCAAAGGTGGTCACCGGATGTTTCGTGCCGGTGCGTTTGATCAGCCGGAGCGCGAAGAAAAGGTCATCTGGATCGTCGTCCGCCAGAAGAATCGGCGCGAGCGATTGGCCAGGAGAGCGGGGTTGGAGCGCAACAGATGGGGAGATCAAATTCGTGGAAGCGTACATGGGAGGCGAGAAATGATGGGGCCAGCAAGCGATGAGATGCGCCGATCAATCCCCTCGGCACTCGGGGTGGTAATTGCGGTTGAG
>JBKJRG010000322.1:0-2704 GCA_046594805.1 Opitutaceae bacterium
TTCGGGCGCAACGCCGGTCGAGCGCAGCGCGTTCTGCATCGAGGCGGCGGAGCCGTTGCCCTCCGGGTGCGAAATCGCGACGTTCCACCCATCGGATGCCTGGCCCCAGCCGAGGAATTCGGCGTAGGGCTTGATGCCACGGCGCGCGACCTCGTCCTCGCTTTCGAGCACGAGGACGGTGGCGCCCCCGGTGCCCACAAAACCGTCGCGCGCCGCATCGAAGGGCCGCGAAGCGATGTTCGGATCAGACTGCAGCGAGAGGGTGCGCATCCCGGCAAAAGGCAGGATGGCATCGACGTTGCCGTCTTCCGCGCCCACCACGAACATCCGCTTCTGGCGCCCGAGCGCGATATCGTCGAATGCATAGCCGAGCGCATGGGCCGAGGACGCGCAAGCCGACGAAAAGCCACAGGACGCGCCCTGAATCTTGAAGGCGGCGACCAGGTTGAAATTCAAAGTGCCGACGATCGCCGCCACGATGCCAAGCGGGGAGCACCGCATGACGCCCACCTTCATCAACCGGTCGTGGTGGTGATGCGTCAGAAACGGTGAACCGCCCGAGGCGGCGTAGAGACCGGTCAGGCCATTGGAAATGTCCGCTTCGAGCAGGTGGGCATCCTCGATGGCCTGGGTCATGGCACAGTGCGCGAAGAGGCCATTGGGGGCCATCGAGCGGAGCAACTCTCGCTTGATTTTATAGCGCGCGGGAAAAGTCCAGTCCTCCGGGTCTGCGGAGTCGGTGTTGAATTCCTTCAGTGTGCCGACGACCTTGCACGGGATGTCGGGTTTCTGAAACGGCGGGTAGAGTTCGAACCCGTGGCGGAGCTCGCGGAGATTGCGGGTGACCGTGGCCGCGTCGTTGCCGATGCTGGTGATGAAGCCGAGGCCGGTAATGAAAACTCTGGGCATGCGGAATTTGGCGCGAGACGGACGCCGGCAGGACCGGGCGATCCGATTAATAACGCGTAGTGAAGGCACTTCGCCGCGACCGGTCAACGCGGGACGGGAGGCGAACGGGCGGACCGAGCCTCAACTCGAACGAGGAGTTGAACGAGAGTTCGGTGTTTGGAGTTTGGGGTTTGGGGTTGGGAAACCAGCGATCTCAGAAGACCGTCACTCCAAAATTCCAAACACCAAATTCCAAACTCCAAACTCTGCTTGGTCAGGCGTTCGCTGCTACCCGCAGCGGCGGAGTCGCAGCGACGGGGGCTTGCACGCCATTCGCGCCGCCACCATGGCCCATGCCATTGATCGGAACGGGCGCGTTCACCGCATCCACAAAAGCGTAGGTGAGCGTGATTTCCTCGGCAATGACCGCCTTCTCCTGGCCCACCCGAATGGATCCTTCGAAGGTTGAGAGCGGCATCTTCATGCGCTTCGGCTTGATCGAGAGCGTAAGGATGTCACCGGGGCGGCACACGCGGTGGGCGCGGACGCCTTCGCAGCCGGTGAAAAAAATAGTCTGCGGGCTGACGACTTTGCCCGGCTCGGTGGGCGCTCCTTCGAGGAGATAAAGCACCGCCAGCTGGCCGAGCGCTTCGAGCATGATCGAAGCGGGCATGACGGGGTTATCCTTGAAGTGGCCCTGCAGGAAGAATTCCTGGCCGGTGATCTTGTACTTCCCGTTGGCGGCGGTGGAGCTAACCGAGGCCTCGTTGAGGAAAAGGAACGGGGGCTGAACCGGCATAACCGCACCAATGTGTTCAATCGGGATGAACCTGGTGGGCTTCGGCAGCGGCAATCCGCGGATCTTGCAGTCGATAAAGGTTTTTACGTCGCCGACCGTCCGCAGGTTCCGGAGCTCGTCGTTGTTGATCGACATCTGGAGGACGTCTTCGACCAAAATGACGATTTCCATCATCGTCAGGGAATCGACTCCCAGGTCCTCGATCAGCCGCAGATCATCGTCGGCATCTTTCAGTTTTATCCGCAAATCCGGTTCGACGAACCGCTCAATGACCCCGATGACGACGGCTGGAACATGTTCAGGGTTAAGTGTTTTTCGGTATTGAACCGCCGCCTCGAAGGTCGATGGCGAGCATCGTTTCAAAGCTTCCCGCAAGCCTGCTTCGTCCTCGGGCGCGAAGGGTTTTGGAGTATTCGGAATGGGCTTCGCGGAGCCCGGACTGGATGGAACGGCTTCTGACATTGTTCGTTCGTTGTATGTTAGCGGGGGAGGTAAAGTAAACCCCAATTTCTGCCGGCGAGGAGGGGGAAACGCGGTCCGCGGTATAGGGGAATGGCGCTGGCTTCAGCAACCTTCACGCCATCTGTGCGGCGCGAACCATTCTTGCCAGTGGGGAGGCGGACCGCACACTGCCGGACCCGCACAAACTCACGCATTGCGGACCGTTTGAATACTTTCCGCGCATGAGCGCCCTTTCTCCCGCTGCGATCGCGCAGCCTGTTTTCCTCATCACCCACGAATTTTATCCCAAGCGGGGCGGCATCGCCACGTTTACGGAGGAAATCGCCCGGGCGACCGCCAGCCTGGGATACAAGGTGGAAGTTTGGGCCCAGTCGGCGCCGGCGGCTTCGGAAAAGGTGGACTGGCCTTTCCGTCTCCGGCGGATGCCGCTGCGCGGGACCCACGACCTCACCTGCCAGGTGCAGCTGGCCCGGGAACTGATCCGTCACCGGCGTGAGCTCCGGTACGCCACCGTTTATTTACCGGAGCCGGGCCCGATGATGACGATGATGCTGC
>JBKJRG010000604.1:0-4065 GCA_046594805.1 Opitutaceae bacterium
CATCACCCAGCCGGTGCACACGATGACCGGCATTATCGCGCAGGAGATGGGCGAGGTCGTCCGCGGCAGCATCCACTACCGCGCGCTCTTCGTGGTCGGCCTGGTGCTTTTCATCCTCTCGCTGGCGATCAACTACGCGGCGCAGAAAATCGTGCGGCGCTACCGCATCTCCATCGGATGAACCCGGCCGGCCATATTTTTCGCGCGCAAGCCAGCGGGGCCCGCCGCCGGGAAAACGGCGTCTTCTGGATTTTCCGCGCCGCGACTTACCTCATCCTCGCGTGCGGCGCCGCGGTGTTCCTCAACATTGTCGTCAAGGGCTCCCGCACCGTCTTTCAGGCGGAGGCGCCGTTTATCAACACGACCTTCCTTACCCAGGCGCCCGAGTCCCTCTATATATTCGAGTGGGAGGGGCGGAAGCGCGAGATGGGGGACCGCGAGTTTCGCACGTTCAAGGAACAGCATCCGGCCGCGGCCGCGGTCAAGACCGAGAGCTACGTCTACTCCGCCGGCGGCATCTGGCCGTGCATCGTTGGCACGGTGCTGCTGGTCGTCGGTTCGATGAGCATCGCGCTGGCCCTCGGGGTGTGCGCTGCCATCTATCTCAACGAGTATGCGCGGGACGGGCGGTTCATCCGTTTCGTGCGCCTGGCCATCCTCAATCTCGCGGGGGTGCCCTCAATCGTCTTCGGTCTCTTCGGCTTCGGCATGTTCGTGATTTTCTTCGGCTGGAACGTCTCGCTGATCGCGGGCTGGTTCACCCTCGCTTTCATGGTCCTGCCCGTGGTCATCACCGCCAGCGAGGAATCGCTCAAGGCCGTGCCCATGGGGTTTCGGGCCGGCTCGCTCGCGTTGGGCGCGACCAAATGGCAGACCATCCGCAAGAATGTGCTGCCCTACGCGCTGCCCGGCATCCTGACTTCATCGATCCTCGGCATCGCCCGCGTGGCCGGCGAGACGGCTCCGATCATGTTCACTGCCGCGTATGTGGTGCGCGACAAGCTGCCGTGGGATGTCGAACACGCGAGCGACTTTTTTTTCCAGGGTGTGATGGCGCTGCCCTACCACATTTACGTCGTCAGCTCCAAGATTCCGCAGAACGAATACACCGAACGCGTGCAATATGGCACCGCCTTCGTGTTCCTCGTCATCGTGGCCGCCATTGCCATGGCGTCGATTCTGCTCCGAAACCATCTGCGCAACCGCTACAAATGGTAAACGCTTCCTCCACCGTCATGGAACCACCTTCCTCCGCCCCCGCTTCCCGCCCGCGCGAGGCGCCGCCCGCCACCCCGCGACCCATCGCCACTGCCCCGTTGCCGGTGGGAACCGGCCCCGCCGCTATCCGCTCCCCGGCCGGCGCCACCTTGATCGACATCGAGCACCTGGATTTCTTCTATGGCACGGCGCAGGCGCTGCACGACGTCAGCCTCCAGATTGATCACCACAAGGTCACCGCCTTCATCGGCCCGTCGGGCTGCGGCAAATCCACCCTGTTGCGCTGCATCAACCGCATGAACGATCTGATCGAGGGGACCCGCGTGGCGCGTGGCACGATCCGGATTCGCGGCGTCGATATCTACCAGCGCGACGTGGACGTCATCGAGCTGCGCAAGCGCGTGGGCATGGTCTTTCAGAAATCCAATCCCTTCCCGAAATCGATCTACGAGAACATCACCTACGGACTTCGGTTGCAGGGCGTGACTGACAAGTCGCGGCTCGATGCCGTGGTGGAAAAGTCCCTGCGCGGTGCCGCGCTCTGGGATGAAGTGAAAGATCGGTTGCAGGAAAGCGGCCTGGGACTCTCCGGTGGTCAGCAGCAACGACTCTGCATCGCGCGCGCCATCGCGGTCGAGCCCGAGGTCATCCTGATGGATGAGCCTTGCTCGGCCCTCGATCCCGTTGCCACGGCCAAGGTCGAGGAATTGATCCAGGAGCTGCGCGAGCGGTACACCATCATCATCGTCACGCACAACATGCAGCAGGCCGCGCGGGTGTCCGACCGCACCGCCTTTTTCTATCTCGGCAAGCTGATCGAATACGCCAGCACCCGTGACATCTTCACCAATCCCGCCAACCCGCAGACCGAGGCCTACGTTTCGGGCCGTTTCGGCTGAACGCAACGGCGCGGGAACTCCAAACTCAAACTCGAAACTCCCAACCGAAACCGCCGGTTTCCTCATGACGAACTACTCCAACGAAATGGCCCGCCTGAAAGAGAGCCTGCTCTCCATGGCCAGCCACGCCGAATCGGCGGTCGCCCGCGCCATCCGCGCGCTGGTGGAGCGCGACGAGGCGCTCACCCACCAGATCGAGGCGGACGATAACATCCTCGACCAGTTCGAAATCGACGTCGACGACATCGCGATTCATATCCTCGCGAAGGCGCCGCTCGCCACGGATCTCCGGCTGACCACCGTCGCCATGAAGATTTCCCAGAACCTGGAGCGGGTGGGGGACGAGGCGGTCACCATCGCCCGCCGCGCGCGCGATCTCAACGTCGAGCCCCAGCTCAAGCCCTACGTCGACATCCCGCGCATGGCCTCCATGTCGCTCGAGATGCTGCGCGATGGGATCACCGCCTTCGTCAACCGCGAGACCGACAAGGCCCGCGCGGTCGTGCCGCGGGATCAGGACGTTGACGATCTCAACCGGCAGCTCCACCGCGAGCTTTCCAGCTACATGGTCGAGCGGCCGACCACCATTTCCCGCTGCCTCCACCTGATGGTCATCTCCAAGAGCCTCGAGCGCATCGCGGACCACGCGACCAACATCGCGGAGGAGGTGGTGTACCTTTACGAGGCGAAGGACATTCGCCACTCAGGCCAAAAAGCCAATGAAGCCTAAGATCCTGGTCGTCGACGACGAGCCCGACGCCCTCGAGGTGCTGGGTTTCAAGCTGAAGGAGGCCGGCTTCATCCCGCTCTTCGCCAAGGACGGCACCCGCGCGATTGCGATGGCCCGCGACGAGCGCCCGGCGCTCATGGTGCTCGACCTGATGCTGCCGGAGGTCGATGGGCTCGAAGTTTGCAAGATTCTCCGTCGCGATCCCGGCACGTCGATGATGCCGATCCTCATGCTGACCGCCCGGGCCGCGGAAATGGATCGCGTGATCGGGCTCGAGCTGGGGGCTGACGACTACGTCACGAAGCCCTTCAGCCCGCGGGAGCTGGTCCTGCGAATCAAGAAGCTCCTCGCGCGGACCAAGGCGGCGGAGGAACCGGTGGGGCAGCTTCGTTTTGGCCAGCTCGAGATTGATGTGCCCCGCCATACCGTTGAGGTCAGCGGCGCGGCGATTGCCCTTACGGCGACCGAATTCAAGCTGCTCGAAATCCTGGCCCGGCGCCGTGGTCGCGTGCAGACGCGGGAGCGGCTGCTGCAGGATGTCTGGGGCTACGACAACCCGATCGACAGCCGGACCGTGGACACCCACATGCGCCGGCTCCGCGAAAAAATCGGCGGAGCGGCGGATTATCTGGAAACGATTCGCGGCGTTGGCTATCGGTTCAAGGCCGAAGGCTGATTCGGCTCCGGCGCGGGCGTCTGCGCGCGCGGCAACTCCTACGCGTGACCGTACTCGAAATCATCCTGCTGCTCTTGCTGGGCGCCGCGGCCTACGCCGCCTGGAGCGCCCGCGCCCAGGGGCGGTGCGCGGTTGCGCATTACGCGCGCGAGCTCGCGCAGGATCGCGCCCAGCGCGAGACGGAATTGCGGGCGCAGGCCGAGCGCACTGCTTCGCTGTTCGACCGGATGGTGGAGGGCATCATCGTGGTGGGCGCTACGGGCCAGATCCGGCTCGCGAACCAGGCGGCCGGCGAGCTCTTCGGTTTTGCCGCGCCGGCGACCGGCCGGACCGTGCTCGAAGCAACGCGGCACCACGAGGTGGGCGCCCTGGTCGCCCGCCTTGACCGCGAGGGAGAGGTGCTCAATCACGAGTTGCGGCTCGAAAGCACGAAGGCCACGCGGTTCCTCCAGGTCAATGCGCTCGCTTTGCGCTCGACCGACGGCGCGCGTGACGGCGCCATTTTGGTCTTCCACGATTTGACCCGGATCCGGCAGCTCGAG
>JBKJRG010000736.1:0-2680 GCA_046594805.1 Opitutaceae bacterium
CCCGAGCACCTTAAGACCGCCGGCGTCAAACGGCCGCTGATCGTCACGGACAAGGGCGTCGCAGCGCTGCCGATGACGGCGACAATCGCGGCCGAGCTCCGCGCGGCGGGTTTGGCGCCCGCGATTTTCGGCGGCGTCTGGGGTAATCCCACCGCCAGCCAGGTGCAGGCCGGCGTCGCCGCTTACCGTGCACACCAGGCGGATGGCGTCATTGGGCTCGGCGGCGGGGCCGCGCTCGACGTGGCGAAGGCCGTCGCGCTGATGGCCGTGCACGAAGGCGACATCCTCGACTATGCCTGGGACAATCCCAAGGCCCGGCGGATCGAGCGGGCGCTCCCGCATTTCATTGCGCTGCCGACCACCGCGGGGACCGGATCGGAAGTCGGCCGTTCGTCGGTGATCTCGCACGACACGACGCACGTTAAGAAAATCGTCTTCGCGCCGGCGCTGCTCGCGAAGGCGGTCTTCGCCGATCCGGAGCTCACGCTGGATCTTCCGCCGGCGATCACGGCGGCGACCGGCATGGACGCGCTGGCCCACAACGTCGAAAGTTACCTGTCGCCGGCCTATCACCCGCTGTGCGATGGCATCGCCCTCGAAGGCGCGCGGATTGCGGCGCGCTCGCTCCGGACCGCGGTGAGCGATGGAAAAAACCTGGTCGCGCGCTCCGACATGCTGATGGCGTCGATGATGGGCGCGATCGCCTTCCAGAAGGATCTCGGCGCGGTGCATTCGTGTGCCCATGCGCTCGGCACCGTGCTCAGCGTGCATCACGGCCTCGCGATCGGAATCATGTTCGATCACGTGATGCGCTTCAACGCGCCCGCCGCGACGGAAAAGCTCGCCGAGCTCGCCCGGGTGACGGGCGCCGGGAAAAACGGCGACGACTTCATCGCTTGGCTGACCAAGCTGAAGGCTGACATCGGGATTCCCGCGAAGCTGGACCAGGTGAAGGCGACGCGGGAGCACATCCCGAAGCTCGTGGAATTGGCGCTGGTCGACACGTGTCACAAAACCAATCCACGTCCGTGCACGCAGGCGGACTTCGAGGGGCTATTCGCAGCGGGTATTTAAGCCCACGAAACACACTAAAAAACACGAAAACAAACCAGCTTGCCCACGGAACACACTGAACACACAGAAAAAAGCGGGGTGTGCTTCGGGCGGGGCCTCCCCTCCCTCTCGGCTCTTTCGCGTATTTAGTGTGTTTCGTGGGATAACCGCCTCAGATGCCAACGCTGAACGTCATCAACCCCGCCACCGGCAAACGCATCGCGTCGCTCCCGGCCGACGATGCGGCGAGCGTGCGGACGAAGTTCGAGGCGGCCCGGGTCGCGCAGCCGGCTTGGGCCGCACGGCCGTTGCGTGAGCGAATCGCCACGATTCGAAAATTTCGCGATGCCATCATCGCGCAATCGGAGCGGCTCGCGCGCGTGATGACGTCCGAGACCGCCAAGCCCATCACGCAATCGCGCAACGAGCTGAAGGGCCTGATCCCGCGACTGGATTTCTTCATCGCGGATGCGCCCCGCGCGCTGCGGACGGAGACGGTGTTCACCGATCGGAAGACGAAGCTGGTGGAAAGAATTGGGTGGAAGCCGCTGGGAGTGGTCGCGAACATCTCGGCCTGGAACTACCCGTATTTCGTCGGAAGCAATGTCTTCATCCCCGCGCTGATCGCGGGTAATGCCGTCATCTACAAGCCATCCGAATTCGCGGCGCGGACCGGCCTGGCGATTGAGGGGTTGCTGGTCGCGAGCGGCGTCCCGCGGGATGTTTTCGCCGCGTTGATCGGGACGGGTGAGGTGGGTGCGGCGCTGTTGCGCCAGAGAATCGATGGCGTGTTCTTCACCGGTTCATTCGCGACCGGCCGCCGGATCGCGCGCGCGGTCGCCGGGCGGATGATCAAGGTGCAGCTCGAGCTGGGTGGAAAAGATCCGGTGTATGTTTGCGACGATGCGGACATCGCGTCCGCCGCCGCCAGCACCGCGGACGGCGCCTTCTACAACAACGGGCAGAGCTGCTGTTCGGTGGAGCGGATTTACGTGCAGGAAAAAATCTACGCGCCTTTCGTCGATGCCTTCGTGGGCGAAGTGCAGCGCTTCAAGATTGGTGAGCCGGGACGCGCAACGAGCTACATCGGTCCGCTCACCCGCGGGGCGCAGGTGGCTGTGCTCGAGGCGCAGGTCGCGGACGCGAAGCGCAAAGGGGCGACCGTCCTGGTCGGCGGCGCGCGACTGCGCCAACCCCGGGGTGCGTTCGCGCCGACGGTGCTGGTCGACGTAAATCATCGGATGACCGTGATGCGCGAGGAAAGCTTCGGCCCGATCATCGGGATCATGGCGGTGCACGATGACGCCGAGGCGCTGGCGCTGATGAACGACACAGCGTACGGGCTCACCGCCGGCGTCTATACGCCCGATGAAAAGCGGGCGCAGCGGATTCTCGCCGGAGTGAACAGCGGTTCGGCTTACTGGAATTGCTGTGATCGGGTAAGCCCGCGCCTGCCGTGGTCCGGCACCGGTCATTCCGGCATCGGGCTGACGCTCTCGCGCCATGGCATCCAGACCTTTTGCCGCCCGAAAGCCTGGCATTTGCGCGGGTAGCTTCGGTCTAGAATGTTTTGGCTTGGTAGGGGCGTCGCTTGACGACGCCCGCGGGTAGAAGCGCGATAGGGTGT
>JBKJRG010000842.1:0-15816 GCA_046594805.1 Opitutaceae bacterium
CTTCATTGCCGTGGACTACCTGGTCTACACGAAGGAAGTTATCGGCAATATCCGGGAGTCCTATCCGATGCCGCTCATCTACACTGGATTGCTGACGCTGAGCCTGGGAATTTACGGGGGAATCCGCGCCACGGGCATCCTCGACCCCCGGTTCGGGAGCGCCGCCCTGCCCGCAGCGGCGCGCTGGCGCCGTGCGGCGGCCTGGGTCGGGCTGACCCTGCTGCTGGGCCTCACGCTCAAGGAAACGCGGCTGCCGGCGTTCGCGAACAACTACAACCGGGAGCTGGCGAAGAATGGGCTATGGTCGCTGTTTGCCGCCTTTCGGGCCAACGAGCTCGATTACGATCAGTTTTATCCCACGATGCCGTTGGACGCGGCGTTCAAGCGCATGCACGAGGTGGTCGCGCGGGACGGGTCGCAGCCGCTCGGGAATGACCCGCGGGATTTGCTCCGGCTCGTGCGCCACGCCGGCCCGGAGCGCCGGCTGAATGTGATTCAGATTACGGTTGAAAGCCTGAGCGCGGAGTTCCTCGGGCGATTTGGCAACCAGCAGCAGCTGACGCCGAACCTGGACGCACTCATGTCCCGGGCGCTGGTGTTCGATAATTTTTATGCCACTGGGACACGCACCGATCGGGGCATGGAAGCGCTGACGTTGTCCGTGCCGCCGACGCCGGGAAGGTCGCTGGTCAAGCGACCGGCGAACGAGAACCTCTTCTCGCTCGGGGCGGTATTTCGCAGCCGCGGCTATGAGACGGCGTTTATCTACGGCGGCTTTGGTTACTTCGACAACATGAACCATTTCTTCGGCGGGAATGGCTATCGCGTGGTCGATCGCACCAAGGTCGCGAAGGAAGACATCACGTTCGCCAATGTGTGGGGCGCCTGCGACGCCGACCTGTTCCGATGGACGATGCGCGAGGCGGACCGCGATTTCGCCCAGGGGAAACCGTTTTTCTACTTTGCGATGACCACTTCCAATCATCGCCCCTTCACGTTTCCGGACGGGCAGATCGATTTGCCTTCGAAGACCTCCGGGCGGGCCGGCGGGGTAAAATACACCGATCACGCCATCGGCGAGTTTTTGCGCGCGGCGGCCACG
Source organism: Opitutaceae bacterium (assembly GCA_046594805.1). Classification (GTDB taxonomy): domain Bacteria; phylum Verrucomicrobiota; class Verrucomicrobiia; order Opitutales; family Opitutaceae; genus ER46. Next base: position 1,103 of record JBKJRG010000842.1, read on the forward strand.
AAGCCTTGGTTCAAGGAGACGGTCTTTGTGATCGTCGCGGATCACTGCGCGTCCAGCGCGGGCAAGACCGAGTTGCCCGTGCAGAATTACCACATTCCGCTCATCATTTACGCGCCCGGCGGGCAGGTGCCCAGCGGGGCGGTCACAACCCTGGCCAGCCAGATCGATTATGGGCCGACGCTGCTCGGGCTGCTCGGCTGGACCTATCCGAGCCGGTTCTACGGCTGGGATGTGCTGGCACCGGCGGTGGCGTCCGAGGGGCGCGCGCTGATCGGAAACTACCAGAAGCTTGGGCTGTACCAGTCGGGCGGGATCGGGATCGTCAAGCCGGTGCGCCAGTCGATGGCCCTCGACTACGATGCGAGGACCCGCACTACGCAACCGCGCCCGGGTGGTGGCGCGCTGGTCGAGGAAACGATTGCATACTATCAGACCGCGAGCTGGCTGTTTCGAAATGGGCGGCAGAAAAACCTGACGGCGGCCGAATGGGCGGGGTACAGTCCTGTCAAGGTCGCCCAGGCCTCCCTGCCGGCTGACGGCCGATAGGGTGCGCGAAGCGCGCAGTTTTGGCCTCCGGAGGCGGCTGAGAGTTTGGAGTTTGGGGTTTGGAGTTCGGAGTTTGGCTCAAGTTTGGCTCAAGTTTGGCTCAATCCGCTCGCGCGAAGGCGCCGAAGGAATCAACGGTCCGACAGGTTGTACGACAGGTTGTAGGCCAGCTGAGCTGGCTCCGAACCAGCCAGCTCAGCGAGCTGGCCTAGCCCTACTTTCGCATTCTTCGAGCATTTTAGGGTGCAACTCTCCTCGGAGGAAGAGCGGATTCACTCCTAGTTGAAGAAAGTGAAGGGAGCCAGCGGTCCAGTTCTAAAATCTGCACGGCTTTCTGCTGCATCGGCGACAGCTCGGGCGGCAGCATTACGGTCGGGCGGCGTCCTTTCTGGCCGGTATTGGTGCGCACGAGCGTGGCATTGATGTTCGCCAGCTCCTGCATGAAAGCCGGGGCCGATTGCTTCGCGCCGAGCGTCAGCTTCGCCAGCGCCACCAAGGTCAGGCCCAACACGGTCGCGAAGGTATGCAACTGCAGCGAGGCGTCCGCCCATTGATAGGACGGGCCCCACGGCACCACGCCGCTCTTTTTCGCTCGGCGGAACAGTTCCTCGACGTTCCACTGACCGCGGAAAGCGTGCACGATCCGCTCCGTGCTCCACAGTTTGCGCGTGGTGCAAAGCACGCGTCGCCCCAGGCGCGTGCGCTCCAGTTCGCGCCGGCGCGCGGCATCCACTCGCCAGGCAAACGTCGGTCGCGCGGGGCTGCCGCCGATGGTGGTGACGACGAACTCGGCGAGGTGTTGGCGCTCGAGCGCCTTTTTCACGCGAGCCTCCAGGGTCGTGCGCTCGAGCTTGCCGGCCTGCACTCGGCGCTCGAGCTTGCACAGCTCGCTCCTGGCCTTGCGCAGCGCCACGGCGATGCCGCACTTCTGGCCCCGGAGCATGCGCAGCACCACTTCGGCTTTACGTTTCGCGCGCCAGCGCAGCGGAGGATTTTCCAAGCCGGAGCCCCCGGCGGCTCCGGCTTGGACGGTTGAGCTGTGCTCTTCTCGGGAACATGACTGGACATCGGATTCGTGGGCTTTCGGGTTCACTGCCCCGTGTCCAAGGAAATCGGGGGCGATATAGGAGCAACTTTGGCTAGAGGCACATCCAGTCCCTTGACGGGGCACTCACCAACCGGAGAGCCGGATGCGGTAATCCCGCCAGTCCGGTTCGGAGGGAGGGGCCGGTTCTATCCCGGTCCCTACCCCTATCAACCGAGCCTGGGAGATCGTACCTCTCGCCGGGGGAACCGGCCCGGCGATTACGCTGGCTGCCGACGGCTGAATCGACGCCAACCGAGCAATCCAAGGCAACCACCCAGGAAAATCGCCCCGTAGGTGGCGGGCTCTGGGGCGGGAGTAATCTGGCGATCGTACGATTGCCAGAAAGTGGAATTATTGGAGAACCCGGTAAACGTGATCTGGTTTTGCGGCGCGACGCCACGAACGCCTTGGGTGACGGGCGTGGACGTCGCGCCGACCAGCCCGTAGAAGGAGCCGTTTGCGTAGAAAAAGTCCTGGGTGTCCACCCAGTTGTTGATGGTGAGGGTCGCGCCGTTTTCCAGGATGACGTTGGTAGCCGTGAGCACCGAGGCCGAATTTAATCCAAAATCGAGGGTGGTGTTGCCGGTGATGCGGAGGGTGCCAACGGTGAAATTCACCCCGGGCAGATAAAGGGTCGTGCCCGCGCCGAGGGACAGCTCGCCGGCGTAGCTCGTCGACGCGGTGAAGGTCAGCGATCCGGCGCTGCCGACCTGGATGACGCCATTGCCCGCGAAGCTGCCCGCGAAACTTGAACTGCCCGTGGTAATGAGGGTCGCGCTGCCCGTATCGATGGTGCCGGTGCCGGCGAATGAACCGATGGTTTCGTTCAGACCGTTGAGGTTGAAACGGCCATCGCCGTTGATGGTGATGGTCGACGTATTCGAAATCTGGTTGGCCTGCAGGAGCCGCAGCGTCGCGGTGTTCGCTCCGCCCACGCCGTCACCCACGGTGATGGTGGCCGACGCGATGGCATTGCCGCTGGTCTTGGACAGATTCAGGATGCCAGTATTCACGGTCACGTTGCCGGAGAACGTATTGGCGGACGAGCCCGAGAGGGTGACGGAGCCGGCGTCGGTCTTGGTGAGGGAGCCCAAACCGCTCATGACGCCCGAAAAGGTGGTGTCGCCGGCGCCGCCGACGTCGAGCGCGAAGCCCGCGTTGTTCAGGGCGCCGCTCATGGTGAATGAGCTGCCGGAATCGGAAGTCATGCGTGAATTCGCCGCGAGGGTCACTGCGCCGGAATACGAATTGGTGCCGGTAAGATTCTGAATCGCGCCGCCGTTGCTGATGCCGGTGCCACTGATGGTGGAGGCCACGCCGACGACGGCGATGTTGGCGTTGCTGGCGTCCTGCGCGAACTGGAGTGCCGCCCCGCTGGCGACCGTCACGCCCGTGCCGGAAAGCGCGTTGCTGTTGGTCAGTTTCACCGCCCCGGTGCTGACGGTAGTCGTGCCGGCATAGCCGTTCGTGCCGGCGAGGGTCAGGGTCCCGGCATCGGCCTTCGTGAGATTAGTGATGTTGGCGCCGATGCCGCCATTGATCACCGTGTTGCCCGCGCCGCCCACCGTCAGATTCTGGCCCGCCGTAAGGCCGTCCAGGATCGTGCCGTTGACGCTGGTGGTATTCGTAATCGAGAGCGTCGTGCCGGCGTCGGCGTTGATCCGGCTGCTGCTTCCGAGATAGACAAATCCGTTGTAGGTGTTGTTGCCACTCAAGTTGCGCAACGCACCATCCGTGGCGGTGATCCCCGTCCCGTTAAGGGTAAGGGTTTCGAGGCCCACGGTGATGCCGCCCTGCAGCTGGAGCTGCGCGCCAGTGCTGACGACCGTGCCGTTCGTGGTCGAACCGAGCGAACTGCTGACCTGGCCCAGTGCAGCGCCGTTCTGGATGTTCAGGATGCCCGCGGTGATAGTGGTGATGCCCGAAAAGGTGTTGGCCGCGGTCAACGCCATCTTGCCCGTGCCCGTCTTACTCAAGCTCGTCCCGCTCGTGCCGCCGGTATAACCGACGCCATTTTGGAGCACCGAGCCGATTTGAAGATCGGTCCCGCTGGCCGTCGTGCCGGTAGCGACGTTGAATGCGAAGCTGTTCGCCGACATCCCGACAAATCCGTTGTCGATCAGCGCGGTCGTCCCGGCGGCGTTGGTCGTCACACTGCCGGTCAATGTCAGCAGCGGGCTGTACGACGCCGTGCCGCCGCTGACGTGGCCGCCTTGGAGGGTCAGGTTGATGAAACCGTTGCTCGCCCCGTTCATGTTGAACAGGCCATCCGCATAAACCGTCAGGTTCGACGCCGAGGCATTCGTCCCGCTATTGTAGGTACCCACAAGGTTGTTGCCCGAAGGAGGACTCGCGAGCTGGCCCATCTGCAGGATCACGCTGTCGGCCGCGCCCGGGCTGCTCGAGTTGCCGACGTAAATTTGCGTGCTGTTAATCGCCGGCATGTTGCCCTGGCTGTCGAGAATCACCTTGCCCCCGGTGATCACCGTGTTGCCGGTAAACGTACTGCCGCCGCTGGCGACCGGCATCAGCGTCAGGGTGCCGGTCCCGGTCTTGGTAATCCCGCCCGTGCCGCTAATCGCCGAGTTGACCACAATGTTGCTCGGATCGAGCAGATAGCTGGGTGTCGAATAGGTCGGGGTAACGGTGGGAGCGGCGGTCGCGTTAAATGTCAGCGTATTCGCGCCGAGCGCGATGGTGTTCGTGAAGGTCGTGCCTTCCCCGACGATGAGGAGGCTGGTCGGCGCGCCAATCGTGGCATTGCCGGCGAGCGAAATGTTGCCGCGCCACTCGCTGGTCTGGCCGCTGGCGCCGCCAGCGACCAGCGCACCCAGTGAGCCGGTGGCACCCGTGCCGTTCAGCGAAAGCGTGCTCGATTTGGTGATCACCGTGCCGCCCAGCAGCGAGAGCGTGCCGCCCGAGCCCACCGTCGTCAGGCCGGTGGTGGCGCCAAGTGCCGCGGACCCTTGGGCGAAAAGCGTGCCCGCACTGATCAGGGTCGTCCCCGAATAAAGATTCGTGCCCGAGAGGGTCAGGTCGCCCGTGCCGGCTTTGGTGATCCCGCCCGTGCCGGTGATCGCGCCGCCGAACGAGGACGTAAGATTGTTGGACGCGTTGCCGATTGTCAGGGTGTTGGCACCGAGACTCGCGGTGCCGGCCGTCCCGTTCAGCCCTCCCACGGTCTGGCTCGCGCCCACCCCGAGGGTCGCACCCGAGGAAAGGATCACATTGGCCAGCGAGCCCAGCGCGGTGGCGTTGTTCGAGTTCAACGTGCCGCCGGTGATATTGACTGCAGTGCCGTTGACCAGGCTGGTCGCCGCAGTGCCGAGCGTGAGCACGCCGGCGCCGCTCTTCGTCAGGGTCCGGGCCGTGGTGCCGCCATCGGTGATCGCGCCCAAGGTGAGGGTGCCGTTCGCGGTGCCGTTTTGGGCGACGTCGAAGGTCGCATTTCCGGTCAACGTCGTGGCGCCGAACGTCACGCCGTAGGCCGTATTGGCCGAGACATTGCCGCCGGACGCAACGGAGAGCGTCTGGGTGCCGATGGCGAGCGTGCCCAGCGTGTGGGTGATGCCCGCGGTGGCAGCGGTGAGCTTGTCCGAAAGGATGGTGGTACTGCCGCTGACTGTGGTGTTGTAGGCGTTGATTGTGGTGTCGGTCGCGAGATCGAGCGTGCCGCCGGCGAGGGCGAGCGTCGTTGCCGTCGTGCCCAGCCCGGACACACTGCCGAGCTTGAGCGTACCAGCGCTGAGCGTGATCGAGCCTGCGCTGCGGGTCGACGCGGTGTTCAATACCAAGGAGCCCGCGCCCTGTTTGGTGAAATTGAAATTTCCGGTCAGCGCGCCCAAGGTCAGCGTGCCGTCGGCGGTGCCGTTTTTGGCGACATCGAACACGCCACCGTTTGCCGAGAGGGTCGTGGTGCCAAACGTGAGGCCGTAAGCGGTGTTGCTGCTGACGTTGGTCCCGGACGCCACGGTCAGCGTACTGGCGCCGATGGCGAGCGTGCCGAGTGTATGCGTCAGGCCTGCGCCAGTGGTGAGCCGGTCGCTCGTGATGTTGGCGCTGCCGGTGAGGGTGGTATTACGGGCGTAGTTCAGCGCACTGTCATTGGCGAGTTGGAGCGTGCCGCCGCCCATCGAGACCGTGGCGATGCCGGTGCCGAGGGCGTTGACGCTCGTCGTCGCCCGCACCGTGCCCGAGCTGATCGTGGTGACGCCTGTATAGGTGTTGTTGCCGGAAAGAGTCAGCGATCCGGTGCCGCCGTAGGTCAGTCCCCCAGCACCGTTGCCGCCGTTGCCAATAATGCCGGAGATTGTGGCACTGCCACTACCGTTAAACGTGAGCGTGCGGCTGGTATTGTTTTGGGACAGAGCGATGGCGCCAAATGTGACCGTGCCGGCGCTGTTGTTTGTGATCGTCCGGTTCGCGTTGTTATTCGTGACAGTGCCGTTGATCGCCTGGGCGCCCGAGCCACTGAGCGTGAGGTTATTCAGCAGCGACACCGCACCACCCACGGTGAACCCGCCTGAGGCAGCACTCCAAGTTTGGGCCGCGTTGACGATCAGGGCGCCGTTGAACGTTTGCGTATTGGCGTTGCTGTTGGTGAGTCCGCCGGCATTGAGCGTAAGCGAATTGAGGGCATCGAAGGTGAACCCGCTGGCGCCCGTACTGCTAAATGTAATCCCGGCGGCGATGCGATTGGCCCCCAGTGTGATGGAAAACTGACTGTTTGCCCCGTTCGCGTCGAAAACGAGCGAATCGGCGTTCGCGGGAACGGTGTTGGTGCTCCAATTCGTGGTTGTGCCCCACGCACCGGTGCTGGCACCGCCATCCCATGTGATCGTCGCTGCACGAATCGTTGTGAACACGCCCGTCGCCAGCAGCACGGCAATCGACGCCCGCCGACGAAGCGCGGCGCCCTTGGTGCGAAGAATGTGGAGGTGCATCGGGTGACGGGGAACTGGAGGATTTTCTCCTGCAAACGCACCCTTGGGTCAATGCTTTTATTGGGGGGTAACCCCTAGACGCTAACCGCCGTCGCGGTGGGGTGCCGCCCCATGGTGGTCTGCCCAAGTTTACGGGTAAAATTCCCGCGAATTTTCCGTTTTCCGTCTTCATGGTAGGTATTAGTCCCCAGTTGCATCTTGACGACGTCGTCTTGCGTTTGCTAAATCTTTTCCACCGGCGGAATGAGTTTGGCGCCGCTCCTTTTTTCACACTTCTGATGTATTCGAATTTTCGCGTCGCTGTCCTGCTCGCTGCAGGCTTGGTTTCGGCATTGCCCGTTGCCGGTGTGCCGTCACAGAATGTTGGCTACAACCCGGTCGCGAAGATCATTCAGGGCGATCAACCCCTGACTGAAAGCTACGCCCTTTCAATCACCGCTCCCAGCACCATGGTGGCGGGAAGTCAGGTGACCGTCACGCTGGGGTTCACGGTTCTCAGTCGGGCAACTGGCGTTTCCGTTGACACCGCGTTGGGATTTATCACGGCATCTCCCGCCCAGCTTACTTTCACGGCTCCGAGCCAGACCCTGAATACCACGATTACCATTGCCGTTCCGGCGGGTACTTTTGCCGGCGACTACCAATGGGGGATCAAGCCCTTGAGCTGGCCCGCGGGGCTCCCCGTCACCGATGCCGGCGCCACTGTCAACGCCACCGCCTTCCCTCCCGTGGTGGTCAATAATTCGGTGCCGGCGATCTCGCTGAGCGCGCCCGTGGATGGCGCCAGCTTCACCTACGTGGCAGTTACGGGAGCGCCCATCTCGTTTCCCATTCGGTTCAGCGCCACAGTCGCAGCCGGCGGTTCCCCCATCAGAGCCCTCCAAGCTACCTTCGCGGACGTGCCGTTGGTAGTCACATCCACGGGATTGGGGACGCTGGCCGCTACCGGCACTGCAACGAGCCCGAATATCACGACGCCGGGCATCTATACCGTCCGGGTCTCGGCCACGAATATCCCCGGTACAAGTTTCGCCACAGCCGACGTGAAGGTCGTCGTTTCAGCGCCACCCCCGACGCTTACCATCCTTAGCCCGACGACTGGCGCGAGCTACCCGCTTCTTGGCGGTTTGGCGAGAGTGCCGATCTCGCTCAGCAGCACGAGCATCTACGGGAATATCACCTCGCTGACCGCATGGCTCGGCAATGGCGGGGTGTCGCCAATGCAGATCGGAGCGGTCGGCGCGCTGACGGCGAGCGGAACGAGCAACTTTTATCTGACGGCACCCGGCACGTACACGCTGACGGCGGAGGCGAAAACCGACTACGGCACCACGACGAAGCAGATGACGTTCACGGTGGCAGCGGTCAATGCGACACCGGTGGTTTCCCTGGCGACGCCGGCGATAATCCAGCGTTTCGCGGGCGATCCCCCGACCGCGGTCAATTACACGTTCCAAGGCACCAGTCCGGTTGCGGGCACGACGATTCGGTTCGTGTCCCTTGCGCTGGTCTCCGGCGTGGTGTCGACGCCGGTCATCCCCACGACTTTGACCGGGCTCAACACGGCCATTGTTAGCGGCGGCGGGACGCTGCTGATTTCCACCCCTGGCACCTACACGCTGTCGGTGACCGCAGAAAACAGATACGCGGTGGCCACCGCGGCAAGCACGTTCACGGTGAGGGAGAGCGTTCGGACATTTTGCGGTGATGTGACCTGGTTGCCGCCGATTTCGCTCAACAAGACCATCAAGGGCGGTTCCAACATGCCGATCAAGTTCACGCTGATCTGCGCGGATGGCGGGCTGCATTTTGTGCGCGATACGTCGGTCCTGATCTCCATTTACGATGAAAGCGATCCGCTTTCACGACCCGCAATTTATCCCTTTGGCGCCGGCAGCCCGAATCCGCCCAACTACGCCATCAACGGCAATCACTATCAGTTGAATTTCCCGACGGCCAAGGGCACCCACCGTTACCGGATTGAGATTCTCGGCCCCTCCGGCGAGGTGCTCGCCACGAAAGAGCTGAATACCGCGGACAAGTGAAAATCGTCGGACGGCGACAATGGTAACGACGACGATCATGGCGCGGGGCGGGGCAAGTGAGGGGCATTTAGTTGGGCTTGGAATAAATCGGCTGGGTAGGGAGTAATACCAGTCGCCCCTCGGAATCGGACTTGGTAGGGAGGGGACGCCTCGCCCTACCTGGTGAATCCCCGAATGGGTCCAAAATATTAGGACTTTGGTATCATTTCCCATGCGCGTTCGCCGCCCCGCCGGATTGGTGCCCGGGGCGGGGCTCGAACCCACACGCTCTTACGAGCAAGGGATTTTAAGTCCCTAGTGTCTACCATTCCACCACCCGGGCGAGTGCGGCCCCGACAAAACAGCGGATCCCCGCGGCATTCCAGTCAAACTTGCTCGTCGCCGCGCTCGGGTGGGAAATCAACCTTGCCGGTCAAGCAGGGGCGGACCACGTTCCGGCCGGTGAAAATCGGTTTTCTCGGCGGGAGTTTCGACCCCGTTCATTTCGGACATCTGCTCGCCGCCCAGGATGCCTATGAGCAACACCAGCTGGACCGGTTGATTTTCGTTCCGGCCGCCCAGGCGCCGCTCAAGACCAACGATGTGCAGTCCTCTGGCGATGATCGTCTGGCCATGGTGCGGCTAGCCACGGAATGGGACAAGCGCTTCGAAGTTTCCGACTTCGAGCTGAGCCGCGGCGGCATCAGCTACACCGTGGAGTCGGCACGGCATTTCCGGAATCTTTATCCCAATGATCAGCTCTACTGGATCATCGGCGGCGATCAGCTGCCCAACCTCCATCTTTGGCAAAACATTGCCGAAGTAGCCCGCCTGGTGGAATTCATCTTTCTCGAGCGGCCGGGGTTTCCGGTCAAAGCCCGGCCGGACATTCCAAGCTTGCGCCTGCACCGTTGTGACGGGCATCTGCTGGCGATCAGTTCGACCGAGTTGCGGGAACGCACTCGCCGCGGACTGTCTCTGGATTATTTTGTCCCCCACAAAGCCATTATCTACATCAAAGATCACTCCCTCTATCGCGACACGAAATGAAAGCTAAGAAGTCAGTGCCCTCTGAACTGGTAAAACTTTGCGTGCGTGCTCTCGAAGAGAAAAAGGCGGGCGACGTGACCGTGCTGGATGTCTCCGCCCAGTCCTCCATCACAGACTTCCTGGTGGTCGCCACCGCCACCTCGGAGCCCCATTTGCGGGCCCTCCGCGTGGAGCTCGAAAAAGCATTAGACGGTGCCAAAGTGCACTTGGTGGGTACCGAAGCTCCCCATGAGAGTGGGTGGACGGTAATCGACGCGTTTGATGTGATGATCCACCTGTTCACCAGTCCCATGAGGGAGCGTTACGGGCTTGAGAGGCTTTGGCAGGATGCAACTCAAGTTCCTCTGCAACAGATATTAACTCAGCCCAAGCCAAGGGCGAAAGCCAGGAAGACCGCCGCCCCAAAAGCCTCCAAGTCGAAATCGACCAAAGCGAAGAAACGCGTGCGCTAGATTGGCGCTACCTACGTAGGGGCTAAGTATCCGCCGAAGGAGGAGAATACCCACTCCCTTGTAGGCCCTTAGGAGATTTTCACCTTGCCAGTGGAGGGCCGATAATATTCGCTGACGGCACTGCTCACATTTGAGCCGTATATCATCCATAATAGAACACAGAGTCATCCTATGAATAAATCCAACAACTCCTCCAAGGGCTTCACCCTGGTCGAAATCATGATTGTCGTCGTCATCATCGGCCTCCTGGCCGCCATGGCGATCCCGGCCTTCCAGAAGGTCCGTCAGTCCTCACAGGACAAGGCGGTCTTGAACAACGCCCGCCAACTCTCGGCGGCGTCGGATCAATACTTCCTGGAAAACGGTGTCTCAAGCGTCGTTTCCTCCAACCTCGTTGGTTCGGACAAATACGTGAAGGCACTGAACACGGTCGCGGGTGAAACCTATCCGACCGGCTTCACGCAGGGGATCACGATCACCATCAGCGCGGTGGCTGGCGCCCGCACGGTGACCTACGCTCCCTGATTTCAGCTCAGGTCTTTCTCAAGCCGCCCACTTGGGCGGCTTTTTTTGTGCCTATCCCGGGCGGTAAGTACGTGCCTATCCACCTGATTTGCAGAGAGAAGGAACCTGACGCTAACGAGTATTTTACAAGAATAGTCTGGTTAAGTCCCACGGTATGAATCTATAATGCAGGTGGTTCATCGCCATGATGGACTGGCTTATTATATTATATGAAAAATAACCTCCGCTCCCACCAAGGCTTCACCTTGGTGGAAATCATGATAGTCGTCGTCATCATCGGCCTACTGGCGGCCATGGCGATTCCCGCGTTCCAAAAAGTCCGACAGTCCTCCCAGGACAAAGCGGTCTTGAACAACGCCCGGCAGCTCGCCGCCGCCTCGGATCAATACTTTCTCGAAAATGGCGTCTCTTCGGTCGAGTCGTCGAATCTCGTTGGTTCGGATAAATACGTGAAGGCCCTGAACACCGTCGCGGGCGAAACGTATCCGACCGGCTTCACGCAAGGCATCGCCATTACGATCAGCGCCGTGGCCGGCTCGCGCACGGTGACGTACGCGCCCTAAACGAAAACCAGCCTTCTGTTTTCTGAGTTAGCCGTCCATCCTCCGATGGACGCCTTTTTTCTTATGACGATTTCTGAGCTGCGGGCGGATCGGCGGGTGCAGCTCTTGCTGCTCACAACCGCCTTGGCGTTGATCCTGGGCTTTTTCGCGTTCGACACCGAGTTGTCGCTGCGGCTGGTGATCTACGGCGGCTATTGGGCGATGTTGCTCATCACGACGCTCTTTGTATTTGCCCTGGTCCGGCTGGCGAAAAGCACGCTGCCCGGGTGGCCGGCGTGGCGGACCGCTCCGCGGTGGCCGGCGGCTCTCATCCTCACGTGCGGCTTCGTCCTGCTCGTGCACGAGCGGTATGGATTCAAGATCCTCATGGATGAAGCGATGCTGCTGGGCACGTCGATGACGATGCACCTGGAAAAAGCGGCTTTGGTGCCCATGCGGGGAAATGACATCCATGGCGCCTTTCAACTGTTGAACGGCCAGCTCGACAAACGTCCGCTGTTTCAACCGTTCCTCACCTCGATCCTTCACGACCTCACCGGTTATCGGCCGGAAAATGTCTTTGTCCTCAACACGGCGCTGACGTTTGTGCTGCTCGGACTGGCCTACCATGTCGGGCGACGGATCGCGGGGCGGGCCGGAGGTTCACTGGCAGTTCTGCTTCTGACCAGCCTGCCACTGCTCGGCCAGAACGCGACGGGGGGCGGATTCGAGTTGCTCAATCTCGTGATGATCCTGGCCACGATGGCGCTGGGGATGCAGTGGGTGGAACGACGCGATACGCCTTCCCTCGATGCCCTGATCCTGTCTGCCATCCTGCTCGCCCACACGCGTTACGAATCCGTGCTCTTTCTCGTCCCCGTGGCGATGCTGGTCGCCGGGGTTTGGTGGCAGGAGCGCCGGCCGGTGTTGAGCCTGACGGTGTGCTTCGCGCCCCTGCTCATGCTGACCTACGCGCTGCATCACACGGTCTTTCGCACACGTGAATCCTCGTGGGAGCTTGGCAGCCAGCCCGGATACGAGAAGGTTTTCTCCCTCGCTTACATTCCGGACAACATCGGGCATGCCTTGCGCTTTTTCTTCAACACCGATGGCGAGCATTCGAACTCCCTGGTGATCGCGGTGCTCGGCTTCATCGCGGCGCCGTTTTTTGTGCTCTGGTGCGTGAAGACCTTGCGGGCTTCCACTCCGGCGAATCCCAGCCGAAGCGTCACGGCGGTATTTGCGGTCGGCTTCGCGGTGCACACGGCGCTGTTAATGTGCTATTTTTGGGGAAAGTTCGACGACCCGGTCATTCGCCGGCTCAGCCTGCCGCTGAACCTCGCGCTGGTGATCGCAATTGTCGCGGTCGCTTCGGATTTCGCGAAGGCGGCCGTCTGGCGCGGGCTGATCATCGTCACCGTCGTGGGCCTGCTGGCGCATTCGCTGCCGGTGATGGCGCGGCATGGCTATACGCTCGATTATTATGTCGGGCGGGAAGGCGACTGGAAACGGGAGTTCATCGCGGCGCACCCGGAACGCGATTACCTCGTGATCGACGACAACTCGATTTTTTGGATCGGGCACCTCGTGTCATCGACGCCCCTGGTCCAGGCGCGCCAGCGGAAGGAGAATCTGGCGTTCAATTTTCGCAATCGCACCTTCACGGCGATGTATGTTTTTCAACGGCTGACCGTCGATCCCAACACCCAGATAATGACGGTCGATGCCATCGACGACTTGGGGCCGGACTATGAGCTCGAAACCGTCTGGGAGCGCCGTTTTACGGTGCTCCGGGTCAGCCGCATCAGCCGCGTCACGGCCATCCATGAGGGCACGCGAGCCGCGCCGCAGCCGGCGCCACCGCCGCTGGACAAGCTGACGCCCGCCGAGCAGGAAAAAATCCGGAAGGAATATTTCGAGCGCTTCATCCAGAAGCTGCCCTGAGCGCGGTGCGCTGACATGAGCACTTTTCCGCGCCTCGTCACGCTCCTGGCCCGCCGCGACCTGCGTCTGGCCGGCTTTGGCGCGAGCGCGATGCTGGCGGTGTATCTCGGTTTCATCGGCATCCCGGTGGCCACCGCCGAGGATTTGGTGAAGCGCGGCGGCTATTACGTCATGCTGGCCACCTTCGCGCTATTCGTCGGCGCGCTGATCCGGTTGGCGCGGTTGCCGGGCGTGACGCTGGCGCCCCTGACGCGGCGCGAGCAGGGCCTCGTAGCGGTGGCAATTGGGCTGCTGTCGCTGATGGCGTTCGTCGCCGAACCCTATCGCAGCAAGATCCTGAACGACGAGTTCGTGCTGCAGTCGACCGCGTTCAACATGCATTTTTTTCGGGATGTGGCGACAATGGTGCGCGGCTACGACATCCAGGGAGTCTTCCTGTCGACCGACAACTATCTCGACAAGCGACCCTACTTTTACCCGTTCGTCGTTTCGCTCGTGCATGACGTGACGGGCTACCGGCTGGCCAACGCCTACCTCGTCAACACGCTGCTCATGCCGCTCGCGCTCGGCCTCGCTTTCGCCTTTGGCCGGCGGCTGGCGGGTTGGCGCGGCGGCTTGCTCGCCGTCCTGCTGCTCGGTTCGCTCCCCTTGTTGGGGCAGAATGCCACCGGCTCGGGCATGGAGCTGCTGAATGCGGTGATGATCCTCGCGGCCATGGTCCTCGCGGCTGATTATCTCGCCGCCCCGGGTGATGTCCGGCTTTCGGCGTTGCTGCTCTCGATTGTGCTGCTGGCGCAATCGCGCTACGAATCCGCCCTCTATGTAGTCCCGGCGGGCCTGGCGCTGGCGATCGTCGCATGGCGCACGCGCCAGCTGCAATTGCCCTGGACGGCGGTGCTGGCCCCGCTGCTCCTGCTACCCGTGGCACTGCAAAACAAAGTGCTGTCGAACTCGCCGGTGATGTGGGAGCTCACGGAAAAAAGCGCGACCCGTTTCGATCTGCGCTATCTGGCTGGCAACGTGCAAGGCGCCCTCTCGTTCCTGTTTAATCGCGATGCCGAGCGCGCGAATTCTCTCACGCTTTCGATCCTGGGAGTGCTGGGCCTGGGGTGGGCTGCGTGGCGGCTGCTGGTGATCGCGCGGCGCGGCCTGCCGGCGAGTCCCGCCCGGCTCGCCCTGGGGTGCTTCGGGATCGCCGTGCTGGCGAACACCGTGCTCGTGTTCTGTTATTACTGGGCCCGGTTCGACGATCCGATGGCCTCGCGCTTCAGCCTGCCTTTGCACCTGCTGATGACCTTCGCGGCGGTAGTGCTGGCGGCCGCACTCGACCGGCGAATCCCGGCAACGCCTGCCCTGGTGCTCTTTGTTTCGCTCTTCTCGGTCGCCGTCGCCGGTGGCAAGTTCGGCCATCACTATTACTCCCACCTTGGCATCGACGAAGTGGAGTGGCAGCGGCGCTACGTCAATGCGCTGCCGCCGGCCGACCGGCTGATCATCACGAACTATTCGACCCTGCCGTGGCTGCTGGAGAAAAAATCGTCCATCCTGATCGGCCGCGCGCGGCTGGTGGCGGACCGGTTGCAATATCAACTGCACGCGCC
>JBKJRG010000022.1:0-12463 GCA_046594805.1 Opitutaceae bacterium
ACTTGGTGCCCAGCACCAATTTTCCGCTCCGCCGGGTTCATCACGTTCTTACCTCCCCATGCCCGCCTACTCCGCTACGCCGCTCGCGCAGAAACTCGCTGCTCGCGACCGGCCTCGTGGATACCAAGGTGTGTTCGATCAACGATACTTGGTCCGGCCTGAAATTTGTCCGGCGCTTGAAGGATCGAAAGTAGCGGCATCCGTCCCGGCCTGCCGTGATGGGATGGCATGGCATGGCATGGGCGTCCCGCCCTTGTGGCTGCGGCATCCTGCCGCAGTGTCAGAGGATCTGCGGCTGGAAGCCGCAGCCCGCAGCCACTCGCGGCAATCACTTCGGCCTGCCGCCCGCTACCGCGCTCCCGTCGCCAGCGGCGGGAGGCTTCGGAAAAACAAATACAGCGCGCGGAGCTCTTCATCATCCATGCCGCCAAATCCCCGCGGCATCACGGGGCTGATCTCGGAGCCGTCCGGCCGGCGCCCTTCCCGGATCGCACGCATGAAATCCACCTCGGTCCAGCGCGACAAATTGCCCGAAGGGTGCAAGGTCAGGTTCCGCGCCAACGGCCAGTCTGGCGGACCGGCCTCGATCTTTCCGCCGGAAAAATTACGCCCATGGCACCCCGCGCAACCGTGAGCGAGATAGCGACCATACTCGACCGTGGCGGCCTTCACCGGCGCGACCGGATTGACGTTCGGATGATCGATCACCTCGGCGGCGAGCTTCATCTTGCCGCTGGCCAGCCGTCCGCGCGTCACCGGCCCAAATGAAAAAGGCACCGGATCGCGATCGACGGGCGGGACCGTTTTCAGGAACGCGATGACGTTTCCGAGATCGGCATCGGAAAAGTGCGCGTATTCCTCCGAGGGCATCAGGAAGAGGCCGCGCCCCCCGGGATTTATCCCGTGGCGGATCGATCGCACCCAGTCGGTATCCTCAAACTTCGTGATGACGCTGCCGCGGCCCCGGGTCAGATTGGGCCCATGGATGCGGCCCATCGCCCCATTCTCAATGATCTTCGCGCCGGCGAAGTCCTTGCCGTGGCAATCCACGCAGCCGCGCGTGTTCGCAATGTGGCGCCCGCGCGCAATTGCAGCGGCGTCGGTCGGAATCAAGACGGGCCGAACCTCCACCCGGTAATTTTTCCTCAACCGGGCATTGCTCCTGGTAAAATCGACGCCGGCGAGGATGCCGATGACCAGGACGATTCCCCCTCCGGCCCAGGCGGCCCATTTCAGGAATCTACGCATGGCGCAATTCTACGAGCACGGCCCCACTCTCCGAGGCAATTGTTTCTGTTTTTTCCGCGCTTTCGCCCTTCCGCGCTTCCGCGGTTTGCATGGATGCAGCAGCGCCAGACGACGGAGCATCGCGGAAACGCGGAAGGGCGAAAGCGCGGAAGTATTAGCTTAAGCCCGAATTCGCGCTTCCCTCACCCCCTCATTCCCTTTTCCCTTGTCCCTTTGTCCATGTCTCCCGCCGCCGAAATCGCCCGCCGCCGCACCTTCGCGATCATTTCGCACCCGGACGCCGGCAAGACGACGTTGACGGAGAAATTCCTGCTCTACGGCAACGCCATCCATCTGGCCGGCGCGGTCAAGGACCGCAAGAATCAGCGCGCCACGGCGTCCGACTGGATGGAACTCGAGAAACAACGCGGCATCTCGATCAGCTCGACCGTGCTGCAGTTCGATTATCGCGGCTTTGCGGTCAACCTCCTGGATACCCCGGGGCACAAGGACTTTTCCGAAGACACCTATCGAGTGCTCACGGCCGTCGATGCGGCCCTGATGGTGATCGACGCGGCGAAAGGCGTGGAAACCCAGACGCGCAAGCTCTTCGAAGTCTGCCGGCGGCGGGGCGTCCCGATATTCACGTTCATGAACAAGTGCGACCGGCCGACGCGTAATCCGCTCGAGCTGCTCGACGAGCTCGAGACCGTCCTAGGTCTCCAATCCTCCCCGGTGATCTGGCCGCTCGGCAACGGCCCGCAGTTCCGCGGCGTCTTCGATCGGCGCACGCGGGAGGTGCATCTCTTCGAGCGGGTGCCTGGCGGGGCCTTCCAGGCGCCGGTCCACGTCACGTCGCTCGACGATCCGGCGGTGCGCGCCAAGATGGACGACGACACCTACGCTGCGGTCAAGGAACAGCTCGAGATGCTCGACGGCGCGGGCCACCCGTTCGATCTCGCCGCCGTCCGCGCTGGCCAGCAGACCCCGGTTTACTTTGGGAGCGCGGTGAACAATTTCGGCATCCAACTCCTGCTCGACGGCTTTCTCAATGATTCAGTGCCGCCGGCGCCGCGCAAGTCCGTGGCCGTCGCCCCGACGACGTCGCGCACCATCGAATCGGTGCCGCTCACGGCGCACGACGAGGATTCGCACGTCGTCCCGGTGGAGCGGCCGAAATTCTCCGGCTTCGTTTTCAAAATCCAGGCGAACATGGATTCGAAACACCGGGACCGCATCGCGTTCCTGCGGGTATGCTCCGGAAAATTCGAGCGTGACATGAACGTGGTCCATTCGCGCACCGGCAAAACCGTGCGGCTCTCCTCGTCGCACAAGCTCTTCGGCCGCGAGCGGGAAACCGTCAACGAAGCCTGGCCCGGCGATGTCGTGGGCCTGGTCGGTCACAGCGAATTCGGAATCGGCGACACGTTGAGCGAAGATCGCACCATCGTTTACAACGAAATCCCCCGCTTCCCGCCGGAAGTGTTCACGTTCATCTCGAATCCAAATCCCTCCGACGCGAAAAAATATCGCGCCGGGCTTGAACAGTTGCTGCAGGAGGGCGTGGTGCAGGCGTTCACCGCGCGGAACGCGCCCCCGGGTGCGACCCTGCTCGCGGCCGTCGGTCCGTTGCAATTCGAGGTGGTCCAGTGGCGCCTGCAGAGCGAGTACGCCGCGGAGTCGCGGCTCACGCCGACCAACTGGACGCTGCTCAAATGGGTCGAACCGCATCCCTCGTTGAAGGACCCCTCGCGCTTGATTGTGGCCTCGGGCGTCAGCTTCGGCGCGGACAAGTTCGATCAGCCGGTGGTGCTCTTCCCGAATGAATGGACGATGCGCTATTTCTCCGAGAAAAACCCGGAGCTGAAGCTGCACAGCCTGCCGCTCGAGCAGACCCGGTCGGTGTCGCCGTCGTAAACGAGGTCATCACCCCCGGGGGTTCGTCCGAAGGTGGGGTCCCGCTCTCCGAGCGGGCCTGGGTTGATGGCTGGTTGGCGGTTGCAGCCTGATTCCACGGGAACCCCAGGCCGGCTCGGAGAGCCAGCCCCACCATCAAGCTCGGCCGTCTCGAGCCGAATCCACGATTGCGTGACGCGGCGCGCGCCATTGGATCACGGAATGCGCTTCGTCGCCTCTCTCGCTGGCATCGTGTTATCCCTGCTCCCGGCCATTCGCGCCGCGGAAGCGGCGGAGAAAACCGCGGTGCCGCCGGTCTTCATCGCCATCAAAGCGGCCCGCTGGCTCGACCCGCTTTCCGGCACGGTCCGCCATGGCCAGCTCGCGCTCGTGGAGGGAGAAAAAATCAAGGCGCTGGGCGCCGCGGCGGACCTCGAGCGCACTCTCCCCGCCGGAACGCAGCTCATCGACCTGGGCAATGTCACCGTGCTGCCGGGGTTGATCGACTGCCACACGCATATCGTCTCCCAGCCCGAGGATTATTATGCGGACCGCTTCCGGAAGAGCCCGATCGATTTGGCGATCACGGCGCACGTGTATGCGCGGAGGACGGTCGAGGCGGGATTCACGACCGTGCGGAATGTCGGCGCCGCTGAATACATTGACCTGGCGCTGCGGCGGGCAATCGAAGCCGGCAAGGTCGTCGGCCCGCGCCTGCTCTGCTCCGGCCTCACGCTCAGCGCGACTGGTGGCCACGGGGATCTCAATGGATTCTCGCCTTACCTGAAGTTCGACCGCATCTCCGGCATCGCCGACGGCGTGGATGGCGTGCGCCGGCGCATCCGCGAAAACATCAAATACGGCGCCGACTGGATCAAGATTCACGCGAGCGCGGGCGTGCTGTCGGAGGAGGAGTCGGTGGGCGCGCCGCAATATTCGCTGGAGGAAATGAAAGCGGCGGTCGATGAGGCGAAGATGTGGGGCCGCCGCGTGGCCGCGCACGCCCACGGCACCGAGGCGATCAAGATCGCGGTGCGGGCGGGGGTCGCATCGATTGAGCACGGCAGCTTTCTGGACGACGAAGCCATCGCGCTGATGAAGGAGCATGGCACCTGGCTGGTCGCCGACATCTACAACGACGACTACATTTTGGCGGAGTTTGCGCGGATGGGTTACCCGCAAAAGATCATTGAAAAGGAGCGGCTAGTCGGCCGGATCCAGCGCGAGAGTTTCCAGAAGGCGGTGCGAGCCGGCGTGAAGGTAGCCTACGGCACCGACGCGGGCGTCTATCCGCATGGCTGGAATGCGAAGCAGTTCCGGTACATGGTCCAGTGGGGGATGACACCCTGGCAGGCAATCCAGGCGGCCACGACCGGCGCGGCGGAATTGATCGGTTGGAAGGACAAGGTCGGTCAGCTCACGCCCGGCCATTTCGCCGACCTCATCGCGGTGGCGGGCGATCCGCTGGCGGATGTCACCGTGCTGGAGAACGTCGGCTTCGTGATGAAAGGCGGCGCCGTGGTGAAGGATGCGCTGACAGCGTCGAAGTAACGCGTGCGTCCCATCAGGCGTTTACCACTTGCCCGCGCGTTTCGGCTCGCGCCGCGCCGCAAAATTCCGTTTCTCGCCGCCATGATTTTTTCGCGTCGCTTCGTGTGGGGCGGGCTGCTGCTCGCGGCGCCAGCGCTCCTCGCGGCCAACGAACGCAAGGCACCCACCCGCCCCGCGGCCGCCGTTGAAAGCAAGGCGGCGTACAAGGGCGCCATCGTGATCGATGCCGCGACCGGCAACGTCCTGTTCGAAGATCGCGCCGACACGGTGAGCCCGCCGGCCAGCATGGCGAAACTGATGACGTTCGCCGTGGTGCATGACAAGCTGGCGAGCGGTATGCTCACGCTGTCGACGCCGGTGAAAATCGCGCCGGCGGATGCCAAGATGGGCGGCACGCAGGTGTTCCTCGACCCGCGCGAAACTTTCCCGGTCGAGGAACTGGTTTATGCCATGATGATCCAGTCGGCGAACGATGCCTCCCACGCGCTCGCGCGGGTGGCCGGCGGCTCGGTCGAGGCGTTTGTCGAGCTGATGAATGCGAAAGCACGCGAGTTGGGCATGACGAACACCACGTTCCGCACGCCCCATGGCCTGCCGGCGGCCACCCGCAAGGCCGCCGACGGCGACCTGACCTCCCCGCGCGATTTCGCCCTGCTCGGCCGGCATCTCGTGCAGAAGACCGACGTGATCAAGTATGCGTCGATCAAGCAGCGCAAATTCGGCGAAGGCATCCGCGCCGAGCCGATGGACATGAAGAACCACAACAACATCCTCGGCAAAGTGAGCGGCGTTGATGGCCTGAAGACCGGCTTCACCAACGGCGCCGGCTTCTGCCTGACCGCGACCGCGCAACGCAATGGCCGTCGCGTCATTGTCGTGGCGATGGGCAGCGCCGACGCGAAGACGCGCGACCTGAAGGTCAGCGAATTGATCGAGCGCGGGTTTGCGGCGTTGCCCGTGACCGTGGCTTCGACCGCGACTGCACCAGCAACGCCGGCCGCGAAAACGACAACGCCACCTCCCTTTACCCCTGCTCCGGTCAAGCCGGGCTCGGCCAAATCGGCCGCCCCGGCGTCGACGTCCGAGCCGGTGATTAAGTTTTCGATTCCGAAGAAGTAAGGGACGACGGATCGAACGGGCCGCGGGATTGACGGAAACGGGGCGAGGGCGCCCCGTCCCCATTTCCAGCAACCGCCGTTAGTGTTCCAGTGCGATGATAATAACGCCGAGCACGCCGAACAGCACGGCCAGCAACCCGGCCTCGTAGCGCTCGAAAACCTTCAGCCGAAAACGCTCGAACCCGACCAGGGCCAGCCAGGTGAACAGCGTCATGGCAGCCAGCGTGGCGACCGCCAGGATCACGCTGAGCACGAAAAATCCGCGCCAGCCGAATTGCACGCCCGACAAATACACCGGCAGGAAACCTTCGCAGGGCGAAAGCGTCAGCATCACAAACAAGCCCGCGATCGCCGACCAATCGCCGGTCTTGCTCGATGCGAGCGGGCTGCTTTCGAGCTCCGCCTGCCAATGGCTCCCATCGCGTTCCTCGCCGCAATGTTCGTCCGCGTGGTGGTGTCCGCCCGGGGGGTGGTGATGGCAGATGCCGGTGCCGTTCCATTGGCGCCACGCATAAATCAGCGCGAAGGCCAGCAACAGCCCGCCCGCCACCCACGGGAAGGCGCGGCCAAAATTCTCATCCAGCCGGAAACCAAACCACGCGATTAGCAGCCCGAGCACGCTGGTCAGCGCCACATGACCCAGCCCGGCCAGCGCGGCCACGGCGATCGTCTTGGTCCGCCCCCATCCGCGAGCGCGTGAAACCAGCACGAACGGCAGCCAGTGCGTCGGAATCGCCGCGTGAAAGAACGCCACGGTGAACCCGGTCGCAGCGACGGTCGTGAGGACGGTAGATTGCATGGCGGGTTGCGAATCAGCACGCGGGGTTGGCGGCTGTCGACGGGAAAGCTAGCAGAGTCGTCAAGCGGCGCACGTCTCGCGGGCGCCCTGCGCCACCCTTTTTTTTACCGTCATCCTGAGCGACTGCGAAGGATCTCGGTTATGCGCGGTCAACGAACGCCGCAGAGGTAACAGACGGTGCAGTACCCGCCCGCCCAATTTCAACAGCGATCCTTCGCATTCGCTCAGGATGACGAGCTTATCGAGGGCACCGGTTCTACGAACCGGACTTGGTTTCTGGGTGCGACCGCTGCTGCTCTGCCGATTGAGCGCGGGAACTCAGGCCGGCTCGGCGAGCCAGTCCCACCTTCCACTGGAACCAAAAACCCCCGCTTGCCGCGCCCCGGTCGCCCGCCAAGCTCTCAGCTCCACGTGTCTCTGCCACCCGACCTTCCCGCTGTCCGCAGTCACCTGCTTGCCCTGCAGGATGCGATCTGCGCGGGGCTCGAGCGGGAAGACGGGGCCGCGAAATTCCGGACCGACGAATGGACCCGGGCCGAGGGTGGCGGCGGCCGGACCCGGCTGCTGGCGGAAGGCGCGGTATTCGAGAAAGCCGGCGTCGCCTTTTCGCATGTGCGCGGCACGAAACTTCCCCCCTCCGCGACCGCCCATCGCCCGGAGCTGGCAGGAAAATCGTGGGAGGCAGTCGGGGTTTCCACCGTGATTCACCCGCGGAATCCCTGCGTTCCGACGGCGCACCTGAACGTGCGCTTCTTCATCGCCGGCGAGACGGCGGGGTTCGACGCAGCACAGCCGCCCCGCCTGCCTTCAGATTCGGAGCAGGCGGGACGCCCGCGCTACTCCAACCCGACATGGTGGTTCGGCGGCGGACTCGATCTGACGCCGTATTACGGTTTCGAGGACGATGCCGTGCACTGGCATCGGACGGCTCGCGACGCGGTGGCGCCGTTTGGCGCGGCGCTGCATCCGCGTTTCAAGCAGGCGTGCGACGAGTATTTCTTTCTCAAGCACCGCAACGAACCGCGGGGAATTGGCGGGCTCTTCTTCGACGATTTCAACGAGCGCGGCTTCGAGCGATGCTTCGATCTGCTGCGCGCGGTGGGCGGCTCCTTTCTTCCTGCCTATCAGCCGATCGTGGCCCGGCGGAAGGCGCTGCCGTACGGCGACCGCGAACGGCAGTTTCAACTCTACCGCCGGGGACGCTACGTCGAGTTCAACCTCGTCTGGGATCGCGGCACGCTTTTCGGCCTGCAAAGCGGCGGCCGGACCGAATCGATCCTGATGTCGCTGCCCCCGCTCGTGCGCTGGGATTACGACTGGCAGCCGGAGCCCGGCAGCGCGGAGGCGCGTTTATACCAGGACTTCCTCCGGCCGCGGGATTGGGCGGGGCAGACCGCCGGCGATGTCCACCAAACCGGTACGACGCTGTGAAACTGCGGCTCCTCATGTTGAACGCGCCAATCGCCAATTCCTGGGTAGGGCCGGCGCTTGCCGCCGTGCCGTCGCGCGGCGCACGTGATAGCCGCGACGGCGTGCCGGCAAGCGGCAGCCCTAGCTACAGACTTCGTGGAGGCCCAATTTTCCGAACGCGCGTTCCTTAGACTAACCACCATGGTTTCCCTCCTGCTCAGTTCCCGTGAACGTTTCCTCGCCGCGTGCGCCTGCGAGCCACTCGACCGTCCCCCCGTGTGGGTCATGCGGCAGGCGGGACGCTACCTGCCGGAATATCGGGCACTGAAGGCGCGCTCCTCCTTCCTCGAAATGGTCCGCACGCCGGACCTCGCGGCCGAGGTCACCTTGCAACCGCTGCGCCGATTCGCCCTCGACGCCGCGATCCTCTTTTCGGACATCCTCGTCATCCCCGAGGCGCTCGGGCAGGATTATCATTTTCGCGAGGAAGGCGGCATCGAGATGGATTACCGGCTGGAGACGCGCTCGCAGGTCGACGCCCTTGCGCGCTCCGACGCGGTGCCGGAGAAACTGCACTATGTGGCCGACACGCTCGCGTTGTTGAAGAAGGAGCTCGCCGGTTCGCGCGCGCTGCTCGGGTTTGGCGGTTCGCCCTGGACCCTCGCCACCTACATGGTGGAGGGCGGCAGCTCGGATGATTTCGAGCGGATCAAGCAACTGTTCTATCTCGAGCGGGCGACCTTCGATGCGCTGCTGGAGAAACTCACGACCGCGCTCATCGCCTACTTCAAGATGCAGATCGCCGCCGGCGCCGATGCGCTGCAGATCTTCGATTCGTGGGGCGGGATCATCGCCGGCCCAGATTACGAGGCCGCGTCGCTGCGCTGGATTCGCCAGATCCTCGCTGCGCTGCCGCGCGATTTTCCCGTCATCCTCTACGGCAAGGGGACCGCCCCGCACCTGGCGGAACAGGCGTCCTGCGGCGCGCGAGTGATCAGCGTCGACTGGACCAACGACCTCGCTGTCGTGCGGCGGACTTTGCCGGCCACGATCGCGGTACAGGGCAATCTCGATCCGGTTTTGCTGAATACCACAGCCGACATTGTCCAACGCGAAGTCGCGCGACTGCTCGAAGGCATGCGCGGGAGCCGCGGCCACATCTTCAATCTGGGGCACGGCATCATGCCGCAGGCAAAAATCGCCTGCATGCAGGCGCTGGTCGACACCGTGACCGGCTGGAAATACTGAGGCCCCGCCACCGGTCCCGTCCTCGTGTTGAATCCCCCATCGTCGTCCTGCATCGCCATTCTCGGCGCCGGTATCACCGGGTTGACCGCGGCCCATCGGCTGATCCAGCGGGGACATCGCGTGCGCTTGTTTGAATCGTCCGAGCGGGTCGGCGGCGCCATCCGCACGGAGCAGGTGGACCAGTGGCTGATCGAAGCCGGACCCACTTCGTTGCTGGGTGGGGATCCGGCGGTGAGCGCGCTGCTGCGCGAACTGAAACTGGAGGGCGAATGCGTCACCGCCCTTCCCGCCGCGAAAAACCGCTACATCGTGCGCGGCGGCCGGCTGCGGAGCGCCCCACTCTCTCCGCCCGCGTTGCTCGCCTCCGCGCTTTTTTCGCCCGGCGCGAAATTGCGGCTCGGCGCGGAGCTTTTCGCGCCGCG
Organism: Opitutaceae bacterium; assembly: GCA_046594805.1. Taxonomy (GTDB): domain Bacteria; phylum Verrucomicrobiota; class Verrucomicrobiia; order Opitutales; family Opitutaceae; genus ER46. The sequence continues at coordinate 9,672 of JBKJRG010000022.1, forward strand.
ACGGGTGCGGACCACTGACCTGAGCCTGGAGGACTTCGTCCGCGCCCATTTCGGCCAGGAGGTGGTCGACTTCGGCTTGAACCCGTTTGTGGCGGGCGTCTACGCCGGCAATCCCCGGAAGCTTTCCGCCCGCCATGCGTTCCCGAAATTATGGGCGCTGGAGCAAACCCACGGTTCGCTGCTCCGCGGGCAGCGGGCGATGGCCCAGACGCGCAAGGCGGCCGGCGTCCCCACGCCCGCCATTTTTTCTTTCCGGCGCGGGCTGCAAACCCTGACGGACGCACTAGCCACCCGGCTGCCGGCCGGCACGCTTTCGTTGCACGCGCGCATCGAGGCGCTCGTGCCCGGCGCGCCGTGGAATCTCATCTGGACTGACGGCACCGCCACGCGCACCGAAAAATGCCATGCAATCATCGCCGCGCTGCCGGCGCCCGCCTTGGCGCCGCTTCGCTTCGGCACGCTCGGCGAGCGTCCCCTCGCCTCCCTGGACGGCATCGAGCATCCGCCGGTCTCCTCGCTTTTTCTCGGGTACGCGCGTGGGCAGGTCTCGCACCCGCTCGACGGTTTTGGACTCCTCGTGCCGGAGCTGGAACGGCGCTCGATCCTCGGGGTGCTTTTTTCGTCCAGCATTTTTTCCGGCCGCGCGCCAGAGGGCCACGTCGCGCTCACCGTCATGGTAGGCGGCACCCGCCAGCCAGAGCTCGCGCGTCTGCCAACGGAAAGCCTTTGCGCGACCGTTGCCGGCGATCTGCACGCCCTGCTCGGCGTGCAAGGCACGCCGGTGTTGCAACGCCACACGTTTTGGCCGCGGGCCATCCCGCAGTACAATCTGGGTTACGAAAGTCATTTTGAGACGATGACGGCAACCGAGCGGGCGCACCCCGGACTCTTCATCGGCGGTCAGGCCAGGGACGGCATCTCCCTGCCCGCCTGCATCGCAGCGGGCGAACGGCTGGCCGGACAGATCGATTTGTAGGGGCGTCGCTTGCCGACGCCCGGAAACGCGGCGAGGGCGCCGCGTCCCCATAAAAAATGCCGTGCAAGTCGGGCAATTCTCCGCCGTTTGCCACCCTTGACTCTCCTCCGGCCGGACCTAGCCTCGCGCACTTTTCGCCGGCATGGCCCAAGAACTGAAAGACACGCTGCAGTTACCCAAGACGGATTTCCCGATGCGCGCCGGACTTGCGCAACGTGAACCGGGCCGGGTCGCGCATTGGGAAAAAACTGGGCTTTATCGGGCCATCCAGCGTAAACACGCAGGGGCGCCGGTGTTCGTGCTGCATGATGGGCCGCCTTTCACCAACGGCGATGTCCACATCGGCACCGCGTTGAACAAGGTCCTGAAAGACATCGTCAACCGCTACAAGTCGATGCGGGGCTTTCGGACCCCTTACGTCCCCGGCTGGGACTGCCATGGTCTCCCCATCGAGCAGAAGGTGTCGCGCGAGCTGCAGGAAAAGAAGCTCACCCTCACCACCGCCGAGCTGCGCGCCAAATGCGACGCGTTTTCCGAAATGTGGATCGGCAAGCAGACCGCCCAGTTCAAGCGACTGGGCATCCTCGCCGACTGGGAACACGAATACAAGACGAAGGCCCCTGCCTTTGAGGCGGACATCGTTCGCACGTTCGCCGCTTTCATCGAGCAGGACCTCGTCTACCGGAGCAAGAAACCCGTTTACTGGAGCATCCCGTTCGAGACCGCACTCGCCGAAGCCGAGATCGAGTACAAGGACCACATTTCTCCCTCCATTTGGGTGAAATTCGCCGTGCCGGTGGCGCAGGCCGGGAAGTTCGGGCTGCCGACCGACAAACCCCTGTTCGTCGTCATCTGGACCACGACGCCCTGGACGCTTCCGGCCAATCTCGCGATCGCACTGCATCCGGAAGTCGACTATGTCGTCGCGGACCTGGGCGCACAACGGATCATCGTCGCCGGGGCGCTGCTCGGTGCGGTGCTCAAGGCGGCAAAAATCGAAGAGGCCCCCGCCGTGGTGAAAACGGTCAAGGGCGCCTCGCTCGAGCACCTCGCCGCGCGCCACCCCTTCATCGATCGCTCGTCACCGATCGTGCTGGCGGACTACGTGACGACGGAGAGTGGCACTGGTTGTGTCCACACCGCACCCGGCCACGGCGCGGAGGATTACCTCACCGGCCTGAAGTACAAACTCGAGATCTACTGCCCCGTGGGCGACGACGGGCGCTACGTCAACGATGGTCGCGTCCCGGCTGACATGGTCGGGTTGACCACGCTCGAGACGATCGAGGATCTCGCCGCGAAAAAAACTTCGCCCGCGAACATCGGCGTGTTGAAGAAGCTCGATGCGAACACCGCGCTCCTGGCCAAGGCGCGCTACACGCACAGTTATCCCCATTGCTGGCGCTCCAAGACGCCGATCATTTTCCGCGCGGTCGACCAGTGGTTCGTCTCGCTCGACAAGCAAGGCCACCGCGGCGTCGCTCTCCGTGAAATCGAAAAAATTTCGGCCCACCACGGTTGGATTCCCGCCTGGGGAGAGGCGCGGATTCGCGGCGCCGTAGAATCCCGTCCCGACTGGTGCATCAGCCGCCAGCGGGCCTGGGGCGTGCCGATTCCGGCGTTCTACGACGATAAAAAGAAAGCGTACCTGGACGCGGGAGTGGCCCGCGCCATCGCCGACAAGCTCGCCGTGCGCGGGACGAATTTCTGGTACGACGCCACCCCTGCGCAAATCCTCGAAGGCATCGCCCTCCCCGCCGGTTGGCCCGCGCCCTCCACCCTCACCTGCGGCCGCGACACGCTTGATGTCTGGATC